>NZ_JAUBTR010000050.1:3882-52930 GCF_036705045.1 Microcoleus sp. BR0-C5 | reverse complement strand
CGTGCTTGGATGGCTCCGACTGACCAACCCCACGAAAACTTCATCTTCCCTGAAGAAGTTCTGCCTCGCGGTAACGCTCTGTAATCAGCGCGAAATATCAAAATTTCCAACATTTTAAAAGGGTAAGATAAAGCAGTTTAGGCTTTACCCTTAATGCTTAAAAAGCTCCCGCCACCAGGCAGGAGCTTTTTATTTCCAGGATTTGATCGAATTAGCGCCCTAAAAAAGTTGATTTTTTACAAAAACCAACTCTGCCTGTAGCTAGAACAACTCGTGTCTATATATGGTGAACTCTCCATCTGGCAAGAAATCGATCGACCTTTCCCCGCCGCCAGAGTGGCCATGCACCTGATAACCGCACAGCCAGGATTCTGAAGAACATATGGGCAAATGGCTGAAACTGCGATCGCCCGATTGCTGTAGAGATCGATCGAAGACCTTGCTGCTGCAGTAATTTCCCCTGATCTCACAAAAATCTCTATTTGCATCCCCCACTTCTAATTCCTTGTGTTATTCTAATAATTGTGAATACTAGAACGATACTCAGAACGCAAGTTCTTCTGGTAACGCTGGCAATGGCTAGCGCACAAATCATCACCTTAAATCTTGTATTTAGGTGATGTGCGTTCCAATATTAAGCCATTTAGCTAAACCTGGAGGTGATGCCCATGATAGAAAGTAGTAAACGCATGGGTCATCAGATTGGAAACTACCGGCTGTGCGCCGGGGCCGCTCACTAGCAGTCAGCCGTCGTCTCCAACGGGAAACGACTTCCACGGGGAACCAGGCTGAGCTAGGGATTCTCCCGGCAGTCAGGTTCTAATCTGAAGACCCGCTAGACCGCTCTCACCTCAAATAGTGCTAAATCTTGAGTATTAAAACTTGAGACTAAACGCTATTGGTGAGAGCGGATAGTTTTTGGTCAGGGTTTCTACAGGTGGGCAGTTAATCTGCCATTGCTAATTCCAAAGAACAAAATTATGGCTGACCTACTTAACAATACTGAAATTCAAGAGCGCGCCAGTCAATTGTCAGGCTGGACAATTGAAGGCAAACAACTGCGTTGTACGCGTTTATTTAAAGATTTTATCGAAGCGATAGCCTTTGTGAATAAGTTGGTCGCCCCCTCAGAAGCCGCAGCACATCACCCAGATATAGAAATTTCCTACAACAAAGTTACACTTAACTTGACAACTCACGATGCCGGAGGCTTAACTGAGAAAGACTTTGCGCTAGCCCAAGAGATTTCTACGCTAGATTAAAAGAGTGTCGGCTGGCCCAATAAGAGTCCCCGCTAGAGAAAAGCTCGCAAATAAAAAATCGACTTGGGGTTAGAATCGGGTGCTAAAAAGTCGAGAGGCCAAACGTTCAATGTATAAAAGGCTATTCCCCATCATCCGACCATGATCGTATTTGAAAAGCCAGAGTTCAAGAACGAGTCTGCTGCCGAAAAAACCCATCTGATAGAAAAGCTTTTAGATATTGGCGCGGCTCTGTCGAGCGCCCAAGATTTGGGCGACTTGTTAAACTTAATTTTATCCAAAAGTAGAGAAATTACCTACAGCGATGCTGGCAGTGTTTACTTAGTAGATCACAGCGACGAAAAATCTAAGCTGCTGTTCAAGGTAGCCCAAAACGCTTCTAAACCCAGCCTGTCGTTTAAAGAGTTTGCCCTGCCACTGACAGACAAAAGCTTGGCGGGATACGTGGCAATTACCGGTCAAAGTTTGAACCTGTCTGATGCCTACGACTTACCCCCGGGCGTACCCTATCGGCTAGATACCAGTTTTGACAGGGATATTGATTACCGCACTTGCTCCGTAATGGTACTGCCGATGCAAAACCGACAGGGAGAGACAATAGGTGTACTGCAACTGATCAACCGCAAAACAAAGGCAGATACGGTGCTGACAGCAGACAATGCCTGGGAATCGACGCAGCAGTATTCGGAGTGGGAAGAAAGGATAGTTCGATCGCTCGCTTCTCAAGCAGCAATCTCGATCGAGCGCAATCAACTTCAAGACAGCATAGAAAATTTGTTCGAGGGCTTCGTCAAAGCCTCGGTGCAAGTCATAGAAGCCAGAGACCCCTGTACCTACGGCCATTCAGAACGAGTAGCAGCCCTCACAGTACGCCTTTCAGAAGAAGTAAACACCGTCACCAGCGGAGGACTGCGCTCTATTTACTTTAATAACCGCCAAATTCAAGAACTTCGCTACGCCGCCCTGCTGCACGATTTTGGCAAAATTGGAGTGCCCGAAGCAGTTTTGACCAAACAGAAAAAGCTCTACCCCGCACAGCTAGAAATCATTCGCCACCGCTTTGGCTTAGCTCAGCGGACGATGGAAATGGAATGCGTCCAGTCTAAATATAAATACTTGCTGGAGCATTCGGCTTACCGAAAACACCCGAGCCAGGAGCCAGAGTGCGCTCAATGCCAGGAAATCGAACAGCTAGACACTAAGCTAGCAGAGGCGAAAACCCGATTAGCAGAATACTGGGAAGTGCTGCTAGAGGCAAACGAGCCTCACATTTTGGCAGCAGAACCCCTAGCTCAACTGCGAGAGATTGCTCGACAAACTTACAGAGATATAGATGGGGCAAAGAAACCCCTGCTCAACCCAGACGAGATCTTGCAATTGATGGTGTCGAGGGGCAACCTGACGCCGGAAGAACGATCGGCAATAGAATTTCACGTAACTCACACTTACGAGTTTCTGAAACAAATTCCTTGGACAAAGGATTTAAAAAATGTTCCAGACATTGCCTACGGACATCACGAAAAACTCGATGGCACAGGCTATCCGCGAGGTTTAAACAAGTCAGAAATTCCAATTCAAGCGCAATTGATGACGATCGCAGATATTTACGACGCCCTGACAGCAGGCGATCGCCCCTACAAGCGAGCTCTGCGAACAGAGGCAGCCATGAAAATTTTGCGGCAAGAAGCAGCTCACAACAAAATCAACGGTGATTTGTTAGAATTGTTCGATCATCGCCAAGTCTTTAGCGTCCTCGGACACAGCTTGGAGGTTAAAGTCGAATCAGCCTAGACGAGTCGGGCGTGCTGTGCTAAAAAGTAAATAGGCGATCGGGTGCTATCAATTGTCATCAGTAAAATCAATCGACAGCCCAAGCCTGGTATGGTTTTGACGCAGTTGAGTACAGGTTAAAAAACAGGCTCTCTGCAGCCGTCAGTCACATCTACCTACTCGGTCAGCCCGAAAGAATCAAAAGAAAAAGTGAATTTTAGGTCTCTTTTTAGAGTATGCTAGTGGAGCAACGACTGACCACATAGAAGACTAGAAAAGTTTCTCTGTAATCGGTGTGAGGATGAGAGTGAATATGTCGAAATTTTTGTGGAGTTACTTACTAATCAGCCCAGCAGTCTTAGGAGCTACCCTAGTAGTTTCTTCGAGCGCGATGGCAGCAGACGCTCAGCAGGCTGCTGATGCGCTCAATCCCGCTGTCGCCAAAGCTGAAACCGCTGAAACCTCCGAAGCGAAACTAAATGCTTTAGCTGCTGTTTCTGAAACAACTGCTGCCTCCGAGCCAGTAGAAGAAATTTCCCAAGTCGCTGGCAGCGAAACCCACGCAGCGATTGAAGATTCGGCCACGACTGCAACTGAAAGTGCGATCGTTGGAGCCAACACAGCCCCTGCTGAGGCAGATCCCCAAGCGGCATCACAACCTACAAGTGAATCTTTAGCCGCAGTTGAGCCAACAGTCGCTCAACCAGTAGAAAATTCTGCCCCGGCTGCCCAACTAGAAACTCCAGCCCCGGCAGCTACCGCTCTCCCAGAGCAAATCGGTGCAGTTCAATTAGAAACTCCAGCCCCGGCAGTGGCCGAGTCGGCAGAACAAAGTTTGCCACAACCGGCTGAATCTTTAGCGCAAACTGCCGCACCACAAGAGCAAAACCCAGCCGCCACATTAGAACAGCTCAACCAGTACACCACCGAAGGTACTGTCGGCAGCGAAACTGAAGGTCAAGTCACCTCTGTTTCCCAACTTTCCGACGTGCGGCCCACAGACTGGGCCTTCCAAGCACTGCAATCCCTAGTCGAGCGCTACGGCTGTATTGCCGGTTATCCCGACGGCACATTCCGCGGCAACCGGGCAATGACTCGCTACGAATTCGCAGCCGGTTTAAATGCTTGCTTAGACAAGGTGAGCGAGCTAATTAGAGGCGGCACGGGCAACTTCGCTACGAGAGATGACTTGGCGGCCCTCCAACGGCTCCAAGAAGAATTTGCAGCGGAACTGGCAACCCTGCGCGGTCGCGTTGATGCTCTGGAAGCTCGGACAGCCGAACTCGAAGCCAACCAATTCTCCACCACTACCAAGCTGACTGGGGAAGCAATTTTTGCCCTCAGCGATGACTTTAGTAGCGACGTTAGCGTTTTTGGCAGAGACGGCGAAAGAATCGGCAGCAACAATAATGAAACTGTCTTCCAACAGCGGGTGCGTCTCAATTTAAACACTAGCTTCACCGGCAGAGACTTGCTGCTGACCAGGCTTCAAGTCGGCAACGGTCAAAGATTTAACCTTGGGGCTACCAGCGAAGGCACTCAAACTTGGAATGTTGTCGGCAGAACCGACAACGTTGTGGCCCTCGATACCTTGCTGTACAAGTTCCCCGTCGGTCAGCGACTGAACGTTAGCCTGATAGCCAACGCTGGCGTTTGGGACGACATTATGCCGACTGTCAACCCTTATTTTGAAGACTTTGACGGCGGCAACGGGTCATTGAGCACCTTTGGACAGCGGAACCCGATTTATCGCTTGGGCGGTGGCGCAGGTATCGGCTTTGACTATGCCTTCGGTGGCCGAGGCTTGCTGGGCGGCGTGTTCGGCCCGACTTCTCTGTCCTTCGGTTATTTGGCGTCAAATGCAGCCAGTCCGGCTAGGGGTGCAGGCTTGACAAACGGCGACTACGCGGCGATGGGTCAGTTGACTTTTACCCCCGGACGCAACTTGCAAGTTGCATTCAACTACAACCACGGTTACTTTAGCAGAGGTAACTTTGGGTTTGACAATGGTTTATCGAATGGGCCAGGCAGTCTCGGCGGTTTCACAGGTACCGGCGTAGCTAATTCTCTCAACGGTTTGAGCGAAGGCTTTGATGGCTTCAATGCTCGCAAAGTTGTCAGCAACTCCTACGGTGCTCAGGCTTCGTTACGACTGAGCCCGAGATTTATCCTTGGTGGCTGGGCTGGTTTAACCAATGCCCGCATTCTCGGCATCGGCGATGCGAGAATCTGGAACTACGCTGTCACCTTGGCTTTGCCTGATTTAGGGAAAGAAGGCAACTTGCTAGGGTTCGTGGTAGGTCGTGAGCCTTACTTGGATAAACTTGAAGCTTCGAGGAGTTTGCGGAGCTTCCGCAACGATGATTCCTATCACGTTGAAGGTTTCTACAAGTTTCAGCTCTCGGACAACATTTCTGTTACTCCGGGCGTGATTTGGGTGACAAATCCTAATCAAGATGACCGTAATGATGACATCATCATTGGTACTCTGAGAACTACTTTCACGTTCTAAGAGCGGGTTAGAAGAGGCAGGGAGGTTATACCCTCTCTGCTGGCCACTCTAAAGGCCAAGTTTAGCCCTGCCTAGCGCAGGGCTTTTTTGTTTGCGGGACGAAGGGTGCGCCAAGAATATATTAAAAATTAAAAATTATCAGTCATAAAGGCAGACAACCCGTTTCTGGAGGTAAGGCTGTGGTGGAAGCGGAGGGAGTCGAAACGAGAAACTGGGTTTGTTGGGTTCAGATTGCCGATCGTTCCAAGGATGCAGTGATGAAAGTCGCTCAAGTTCAGTGGAAAACCGGGGTATAATAAAGGGTAAAGTTAGGAGTTAGAATTTGGAACTCAACATTGATGAGAATTTTAACATCTGACTTAGGAGTTGATAATTCTGATATTTGAAGCAATTATGGTAGAACTCTCCTGTAAAAGCGAATACGCAATCTTAGCTTTGCTGGAGCTTGCCGATTGCTACGAAGAAGGCGAGCCTCTGCAAATTCGCCAGATAGCGGCTCAGCAAAATATTCCCGATCGATATTTAGAGCAGTTGCTGGCTACCATGAGACGCTGCGGGCTGATTCGCAGCCAGCGAGGAGCTAAGGGAGGTTATATATTGGCGAGGGAACCCTGGAAAATTACCCTCCTAGAAATTATCAACTGTCTCGAAGGCTCAGAGTTCGATCGCTCTGAAAAAGACTCGCCCGCTCAAACTGTAGAAAGTGCGGTGATTTGGGAAGTTTGGCAAGAAGCTCGATCGATTGCCAACTCAGTTTTGCAAAAATATACGCTACAGGATCTGTGCGAAAAGCGCAATGGCAGACGGCAGCTCGATATCATGTATTACATCTAGTTAATATTGCCAACTAGGAATTAACATTTACTTTCAACCACAAACTGACAAAGATTATGCGTATTGCTGGCGACATTACAGAATTGGTAGGGCGGACGCCCTTGGTGCAACTCAACCGCATTCCCCAAGCCGAAGGCTGCTTGGCTCGGATTGTGGTAAAACTCGAAGGCATGAACCCGGCAGCATCGGTAAAAGACCGGATCGGTGTGAATATGGTCAATCAAGCCGAGGCCGAAGGGCTGATTGCTCCGGGAAAAACGGTTTTAGTGGAACCGACTTCTGGCAATACCGGAATTGCTCTGGCAATGGTGGCGGCGGCTAAGGGCTACCAGTTGATTTTGACGATGCCGGATACGATGAGCACGGAACGCCGATCGATGCTGCGAGCTTACGGGGCCCAACTAGAACTGACTCCCGGAATTGAGGGCATGAGTGGCTGCATCCGCCGCGCTCAAGAGATTGTGGACAAAACTCCCAATGCGTATATGTTGCAGCAGTTTCGGAATCCAGCAAACCCGCAGGTTCACCGTTCGACAACGGCTGAGGAAATTTGGGAAGATACAGACGGCGAAGTGGATTTCCTGATTTCTGGGGTTGGGACTGGCGGTACGATTACGGGTATCTCGGAGGTGATTAAGTCCCGGAAACCCGAGTTTAAGGCGATCGCCGTTGAGCCGGCCAATAGTCAGATACTGTCGGGCGGAAAGCCTGGGCCTCACAAAATTCAAGGTATCGGTGCTGGTTTTGTGCCGCCGGTGCTGAATGTGGATTCGATCGACGAAATTATAGTTGTTACCGATGACGAGGCGATCGCCTACGGCCGTCGCTTGGCCAGAGAAGAAGGACTTTTGTCCGGTATTTCCAGCGGTGCGGCACTATATGCAGCGGTGAAAGTCGGCAAGCGTCCCGAAAATGCAGGGAAATTGATTGTGATGATTCAGCCTAGCTTCGGCGAACGCTATCTCAGCACTCCCTTGTTCCAAGATCCAGAACTCAATCTGGCGATGGCCCTCAACTAAGCTAGCCTCCGGCCCAAGTCGCAAAAATAGAGAGCAGGGCGTACAGTTTACGCCCTGCTTGGCTTTTTAGTAGATTAAAAAATGACGATAGATTGTAGCTCCCTCGATCGCGATCGATATCGTTTCCGGTTGCATCGGAATGATTTAACCGCAGAGGGCGCAGAGAACGCAGAGGGAGAGAATACAGAGAGGAATAATTCCGATGCTACCGGATTTGATATGATGCCGAATTTCTGAAGGAGCTTTTTTTTGAACTAACCGCTTTCGGCGTGTTAGCGAAGCGGGCGCTGAGCGCTTTTGTGGCGAAGGAAGAGCAAAGAAAAGAAGGGCTAACTGTTGGCGGGAGCAGCGCTATAGGAGTCCTCAATCTCGATCGGCTTACCACTTCCAAAGCCTCAATGTTTTTCTAAAATAGATTTATGATAAGTTGAAAACTGAGGTTTTTTACTGGCAATTATTGACATTTATATCAGATAAAAAATTAAAATATTAGCAAGAAATGATATTTTTGTCAAGCACTTTCTCACAGATAATCCAGATTTCAAGGAAATAACAGCGTGTCTTCCGTTATCAATCACTACAAAACCCTAAAGATTAGCCCAACCGCAACACAAGCCGAGATTAAACAAGCATACCGCCGTTTAGTCAAATTATTTCATCCAGACAGCCGCAGCGACACAGCGGGTCACGAAGAGATTGTCCGCCTCAATGCAGCCTATGAAATATTAGGAGACGCCCAGCACAGACAATCTTACGATCGCCAACTTTCCCCACAAAGCGAAGAATTGCGATCGCCCAGCGCGTCCAACTTCAGCCGCCAGCGACAACAAACAGCGCGGGATGCCGACGAACAAATGGAACAGTGGCTGATTAAAGTATATAAACCAGTCAATCGAATGCTCAACAACATTTTGAAGCCGCTGAAAAAGGAAATAAACGAATTGTCAGCAGATCCGTTTGATGACGAACTGATAGAAAAGTTTCAACTTTATATCGAAACCAGCCGCGAGTTCCTTGAAAAAGCTCATAACTTTCTCAGATCGATGCCCAATCCATCTAATGTAGCCGGAGTTGCTGCCCATCTCTACTACTGTATCAATCAAGTCGGCGATGGCATAGAAGAATTGCATTTATTTACCCTCAATTATGACGATCGGCACTTGCACACCGGTCAAGAACTGTTTAGAATTGCCGCTAGACTGCGGCGGGAAGCACAGGATGAATTAAAAATTAAAAGTTAGTTAGTCAAGGAGAGGGGGAGAGGCAGGGCGGTTTCATTCTTGGTAGGGGCCGTGCCAAGAGTGCCGGCCCTTTTGGCCTGAAACCCCCATTCGATGGTTGGTGGCGGGGGTAGGCACTCTTAGCACTACCCCTACAAAAACCTCGTTTTTGGTGAGAATGAAACAGCCCTGGGGGGAGAGGGGGAGAGCGGAGAGTGGGAGAGTGGGAGAATTGCCCAATGCCCAATGCCCAATGCCCTCAGCATTCATCCGTTAAATCCGTTAAATCCCGTACACTGCGCGTTGCCGAACTTCCTTCTTTCAAATTCCAAAAAGAACTTGAATGCGCTTGCGAATTTTAATAAAAGGAGTTTGTTCCAGAGATTCGCCATCTAACAATCCCAAATTTCTCAAAGCTTGCTGGCGTTCCGACAATTTTTGAGCAATCTGATCGGCTAAATTGGGTTGTTCTCTTAAAAGTTTTTGTAAATCGTGGCGTTCCACCACAAACAAAATTGCATCTTCGCTAGTTTTAACAGTCGCCGTTCTTGGAGTTCCCAATAGCAAAGATATTTCCCCAAAAAACTCGCCCTCATGAAGCGTAGCAATATACTGACCAGCTTTTTGAGAAAGAACTTCTACATTACCGGAAAGAATAATATAAAAAGAGTCGCCAGGGTCATTTTCTTTACATACAACCTGTCCCGCTGGAAACAGTTGTCGGTAGCCGTATTCAATTAACTGTCGCAGTTCTAAATCCGTACACTGTTCAAAATAAGTTACTCGCCGCAACAAATCTCGCAGCGTCCAATTATTAGGGGATTTAGGCCCTGGATTTTTATGTTCAGAAACGGGGAGATTAGATTTGAGGTCGGCTGAATGTTTGGCATTTTGCGGAAAAACTTGGCCGTTGGAATTATTGTCTTTGTTATTGTGAAAAAGTTGAGTTAACTCTTGCGGATTTCGCAGCCACAAATCCCGCTGGGGAAAAGGAATTTCGATATTTCGGTGGCGAAATTCGTAATCTATTAAAAAATTCACTGCACTTTTAATAGCATCGCTTTCCTGCGGCTGATCAATCCAAACTAAAAGTTCAAAATTTAAAGCGTTATCTCCAAAACCGCAAAACCATACTTTAGGAGAAGGGTGGGACAAGACATTCGATTCCATCCGGGCCGCAATTAGCAGCGCTTCCGTAACTATTACTGGGTCAGAGCCGTAAGCAACGCCGACGGGGATGTGGAGGCGACATCGGGGGTCTCTGTAACTCCAGTTAATAATGTTAGTTTCGACAAACTTAATATTTGGTATAATTACAAATAGTCCGTCAATTGTTTTAATAATTGTAGAACGGATCGAAATTGTTTCTACTGTTCCTAATAAATTGTCTATTTCAATAAAGTCTCCTACTCTAATTTGGTGTTCAAATAGCAGGGTGAGACCACTGATAAAGTTGCTGGCTAGATTTTGCAATCCGAAGCCGAAACCAATGCCGACAACGCCCGCTAAAACGGTGAGAGAACTGAGGTTGATGCCGGCACCTTGCAGGACGAATATACAGCCAAGCGTTGCTAAAATATAGCTAATGATGGTGGAAATTGCTTCTCGACTACCGCGATCCAATCCCATCCGAACTAGCAGGCTGCGCTTGATTCCTTCACTGATAATCTTAGCTATAATCAAGGCAAATATAGCTAAAACTATCAGTTTGACGATCGCACTGAGGGACAGATGAGTGTCCCCGATATAGAAGAGGGGGGTTGTCATCGCACCCGACCAATTTTCAAAAAAGCGATCGGCTCGTGCAGTAATCCAATTCATTAATATTTGGTAATGGGTAATGGGTGATTAGTTTTGAGCGCAACTGAACCGCAAATTGTTAACTATTGCAGAGCTTAGGCGAAAAACTCGAACTGTGGAGTGTCCTGTGTGGCAAAAAGGTCGATTCCCTACCGCAACGGGCCCGCTTCGCGAACGGGATAGATCCGCTTCAGGCACTTTCTCAAATGCTCGTAACTGATGAGTTAGCAACTGATGGCGAGAAACTGTTTTGTAGCGGTATTTTCTGCCGGATATCTGTGTTGTGGCGTAAAATGGGCCCTGGAGCTCGAACAGCGACTTGTTGCCAATATCTGGAAAATTGGTAGAAATTCATTGACAGCACCCTCAAATTATTGAAAAATTCCAGCAAAAATTAGTTTATCCTTAAGAAGCGAGTCCTTTACAGAACTTAACAAGCTTACCCTACTTGACTTTTATGCAGTGCATCATCAATCGTCGGGCACAGTTTTCGGCGAGTCACCGGTACTGGCTGCCGGAGTTGAGCGAAGCCGAGAACTTTGAGCGGTTTGGCCCAACTGCCCGCGCACCGGGACACGGACACAATTACGTCCTTTACGTTTCCATGATAGGAGAACTCGACGAGTACGGCATGGTGCTCAACCTGTCTGATGTCAAGCACGTCATCAAGCGGGAAGTTACCAAGGAGCTCGATTTTTCCTTTCTCAACGAAGCGTGGCCGGAATTTGAGCAGACTCTGCCAACTACCGAAAACATAGCACGGCAAATTTGGCGGAGGCTAGCCCCTCATTTACCTGTGAGCAAAATTCAATTGTTTGAACATCCCGAACTTTGGGCTGAATATTTAGGAAACGGAATGGAAGCTTATTTAACTTTGTCTACTCATTTTAGCGCGGCCCATCGGTTGGCTCGTCCCGATTTGAGCTTTGAAGAAAACTCGGAAATTTACGGCAAATGTGCTCGTCCCAACGGTCACGGTCACAACTATCATTTAGAGGTGACTGTTAAAGGAGAAATTGAGGCGCGGACTGGCATGATTGCTGATTTGGGAGCTTTACAAAAAGCCGTTGACGATTATGTTGTTGAACCTTTCGATCACACTTTTTTAAATAAGGATATTGCTTATTTTGAGAATGTTGTGCCGACTGCGGAGAATATTGCTGTTCGGATCGGCCAATTATTACGATCGCCCGTTCGGGAATTGGGCGCCCAGTTGCACAAGATTAAGCTGATTGAAAGTCCGAATAATAGCTGTGAAATTTTCGGTGCTGATTTAGAGGAAGTGGCCGCTGAACGTCAGCAGCCAGAAGCAATTGTAGCTAGGGTTTAAAGCTAAAAATTGGGTCTGTTGGGGCGGGTTCACCCGGATATTGGGCTAATTGTGCAGATTGGTAAACCCGCCCCGATGATTTCGAGGGTTATTCAACCGGATTAGGCGCGAGAATATATTTTAGGACAAAAGTTACACAGCCAGAATTACTGGCAGTTTTCCTGAAAAGTCAGACTCCGCCCGTATTTTGGAGATAGTAAGTCAGCATTCCTCATGTCAGCTATTCTAACTGCTGAGAGTATGAGGTCGATCGCCCGATCGCTGACAACCAAGCACCAATTTCTCCTAAATGAGTTGACGTTTATGCGCGTCTCTAATCTAGCTCTCTTGAGTCTGGCTGCCCTCGCATCCCACAATTTAACTGCTAATACTAGCACCAATCCTGCTGCACCTCCTATTTCTCCTCAGACACCGCAGGCTAGCAACTTTGTTGATGCGGTAAATAATACTGAATCGCGTCCGGCTGAGTCAATTAGCGAGCCTGAGACGATCGCCCACGAACAATTTTCCCCAAATATTACCCTCTCCCGTCGGGCTGAGTCAATTAGCGAGCCTGAGACGATCGCCCACGAACAATTTTCCCCCCGAATTGCTGTAAAATCGCCGACAGGTTTGCTCGTAGCGGCCGCTCAACCCGATGTATCTCCTAGTGCAAAAAGCAAGGCGAATACTCCTGCTGCATCCGGCGATGAACTAACAAAATCTTTACAAGAAACCTGGCTGGCTAAATTAATCGAAACCGGGGCTGAAAGCAATCCTCAAGTTCGCGAGGTTTTCGCTTTCATCTCCCCGTCTAGTGGCAATTCTGAATCTGGATATGGTTTTAATAGTACCATAACTTTGCTCAATATTTTACTAATTCTGGGTACTGTATTTCCACCAGTGACAATTGCCTTTTTTTGGATGATGCGACGGCTGATCATCAAACACTTGGTTGCTGATGCCAATAAACGATTGCAGGGCATTGGCGTGTTGGAATCAGAACTCATAAATTCTAGCCAACTCACTCAAAAATTGAGGAATGAATTAGAAGCGCAAATGAGTGCAGCTAAACAATCCATTGATTTTTTAACTAGAGAAACTGAACTTTCCAAGTCATCCGTAGAGCACATTGAGACTCTTAAATCTCAATTCATCCTGCACTTGCAAGTTTTGATGAGAGAAGTTGACGAGAAAAAATCTCAAATTGTTCAAGAAATTTCCCAAGTTCCCGCAGTTGTTGCCAAAGAAGCTCTCAAACTCACACCTCAACCGGCTTTAAACAATTCCCAAAATTCGCAAACGGCACCTGCTAACGACGAAAAATTGATTGCTGACGATTATGTCAAGCAAGCCGAAGGGCTTTATTTTCAAGGCAATTATGAGGAAGCATTAGGGTGCTTGGAAAAAGCTGTTTTAGCGAATAAATTTTTGAATGATGCTTGGTATTGGCGCGGAAATGTGTTAGTAAAATTGCAGCGCATGGAAGAAGCACTCGCCTGTTACGACCAAGCAATATTAATTAAACCGGATAACTACGAAGCATGGTATAATAAAGGGAGTTTGCTGGGCAAATTGCAAAAGTACGAAGAGGCGATCGCCTGTTACGAGCGAGCAAGTTTGAGCGAATCTAGAAAATACGGTTGTTGGCACAGTATAGCGGCTTTGTTGGGTCAATTGCAGCATTACGAAGAAGCGATCGCCAGTTACGATCGCGCCCTCGCTATCAAAGCAACCGACAGCGAAATTTGGCACAACCGAGGCGCGATGCTGGGTAAAATAGAGCAGTACGCAGCAGCAGTCGAATCTTACGATCGCGCTCTGGCTTTCAATCCTAACAGATACGAAACTTGGTACAATCGAGGCAATATGCTGTGGAGACTCCTCCGCTACAGCGATGCTATTGATTCTTACGATCGGGCGATCGGCATCCGGCCCGATAAATACGAAGTTTGGTACAATAGAGCTGCTGTGCTCGGAAAATTGCAGCGATATCAAGAGTCGATCGAATCCTACGACAAAGCAATAGCCGTTAAACCGCAGGATTTTGAAGTGTGGCACAACCGAGGCGTAGCTTTCGACAAACTATCGCAGCACGAAGCAGCAATTGCCTCTTACGAATCAGCAATTACCCTTAATTCCGAGTGTTACCAAGCTTGGTTTGGTAAAGGCGAATCTTTGGCCAAATTGCAGCGCAATGAAGAAGCGATCGCAGCTTATGAGAAAGCGATTGCTATTAAGCCCGACTCCTACGATGCTTGGCACCACTTGGGTACAGCTTTGTCAGAATTAAAGCGGTATGAGGAAGCAATGGCAGCTTACGATCGAGCTATTGCCATCAAACCAGAAAATGCGGAAGCTTGGCGCGATCGAGGCGCACTTGTATCAGAATTAAAGCAGGATACAGAAGGATTTATTGCCGGGGAAAAAGATACTCAGAAACAGCCACAATCCGATCAATCTTCGGACAGTTAGTTATATCAAATCCGTTAGCATCGGAATAGTAAATTCGACTTCACTGTTCACTGTTGACTGTTCACTGTCAACCGTCAACAGTGAACAGTGAACAGTGAACCGTCAACATCATTCCGGTGTTACCGGAAATGATATCACAGCGCACAATGATGGATGAAGATACCCGACATTATATCAAGCTGACAGCGACAAGACAGGAGACTCCTGCTGAAGCGGAATCTCAATAGTAAACTCTGTTCCCCCGCCTGGTGCAGAAATACACCCCAAGCTTCCCCGGTGTTTTTCCACTACAATTTGCCAGCTAATCGACAACCCAATCCCTGTGCCCTTACCGGGGGGTTTTGTCGTAAAAAACGGGTTAAATACGTGGCGACGAACTTCTTCCGAGATCCCTGGCCCATTGTCCACAATTCTGACAGCTACGCAATTGCTGCTTGTTACTTCTGTGCTAATCCGAATCACGCTAGGATTCGCTTTAACTTCTTCTAGCGATCTCTGCGTGTTCCACTCGTCAATAGCATCGATCGCATTTGCAAGTACATTCATAAATACCTGATTCATTTCTCCCCCATAACAGTCCACTTCGGGCAGGTTTGGGCAATAGTCCCGAACCACTTCAATCGAGGGGCGGTCTGAGTTAAATTTTAGTCGGCTCTGTAAAATCATCAGCGTGCTGTCCATGCCTTCGTGAAGGTTGACCGCTCTCATTTCATATCCTTCTTGCCGTGCGAATAGGCGCAAAGATAAAACGATTTCGCGGATGCGATCGGCTCCTAAATACATCGATTTGAACAATTTAGGCAAGTCGTCTTTGAGATAATCTAGCTCGCTTGCTGCGATTTCTGCTTGTATATCTGGAGCCGGATGAGGATAGTGCTTTTCGTAGAGGTCAAGGATAGTGACCAAAGCTTTTGAATATTCCAGAGCATAGGAAAGATTTCCATAAATAAAATTAATTGGATTATTGATTTCATGAGCTACGCCAGCTACGAGTTGGCCTAGCCCGGACATTTTTTCGCTCTGAATGAGCTGGCTTTGCACGTGCTTGAGTTCGTGCAGGGAATTTTCGAGCTGTAGGGCTTTGTGCCGCTCTCGCGCTTCCGATGCTTGCAAAGCTGCTTCTGCAAGCTTGCGTTCAGCAGCCTCCTGCTTGAGGCGTTCATTCGTTTGGGAAAGTTCAGCGGTGCGCTGTTCTACTCGCGTCTCTAGCTGTTGTGCCAAAACTTGTAGGTCGGCTTGCGCTCGCTCGCGCTCGACAATTTGCGCCTGAAGCTTTTTAGTTAGATTTCGCAGATTCAGGTGCGTGATAGCGCGAGCTAAAACTTCTTCGTGTTGAAGGGGCTTAGTGATATAATCAACTCCCCCCACATTAAAGCCTTGGACTTTGCTTTCTGTATCGTCCAGCGCGGTCATAAAAATGACTGGGATATCTTTAGTTGAGTCATTCGCTTTCAGTTTTTGGCAGGTTTGAAATCCGTCCATCTCAGGCATCAGAACATCCAACAAAATTAAATCCGGCTGGGAATATTGCACTTTTTTGAGAGCGCTAGACCCACTGCGAGCTACCCAAACAGTGAAGCCAGATGCGGTCAAAAAATCCAATACTGAACCCAGATTAGTGGGCGTATCATCCACAATTAAAATGGTGCCTCTGTCTAAAGATTCGCTAGTCATTTTTATTCCTCATCTAAACTGTTGAACAAATTCTACTAATTTGTCTTCTTCAAAGTTTTTGCTTAATTCAAGCAACTGATTGGCAAAAGGTGCATAACGCATATCTATTGCCTTCAGCTTGCTGGCTCGCTGCTCAATACTGAGGAGTTCACCTTTCATGGCTAAATCGAACAGAACTGCAACTTCTTCCGAAGGGGGAGCAATCAGTTGTTGGTCTTGGATTTGGGAAGGGAGTTCGGTGAAGATACCTTCTGAACTGAAAGTTGTTCGCTCCTCATAAATCCATTCTAAACCTAAATGGTTGCCCAAGCATTCTAATAACTTTTCAGCCCGAATTGGTTTGAGGAGAAAAGCGTTGCAACCAGCCTGGAGAATGCTGTGGGGATCGCCGGATAAAATGCTAGCAGAAGTTCCGATCGCGATTACATCCTTCAATGGAGGGATTTTTCTGATCCGCCTCACCGCTTCAAAGCCGTCCATCACTGGCATTACTAAGTCAATTATAATACAGTGCGGTTGAAATAACAGCGCTTTATTCACACAGTCTTGACCGTCCGTTGCCTCCATTAATTCAAACCCAATGGGAGCTAAAAGATTAACTAGGACAGAGCGATTTTGCCAGCGATCGTCAACGACTAAAATTTTCCGTCGCTCGCCTGAGAAACTCCTGATAATTTTTTCCGGGTCTTTTTGATACCCTTCCCAGCTTTCGGTAATAGGCAACTCTAACTTAAACCAGAAAATACTGCCTTTACCTAAAGAGCTTTGTACTTTCAGTTCGCCGCCCATCATCTCCACTAATTGGCGACTAATTGCCAGCCCTAATCCTGTTCCCTCAATCTGGCGAACTGAACCGCTGGCTTGCTCGAAAGGCAAAAATATTTTTGAGAGTTCGTCCGGCGCGATGCCAATGCCTGTATCTTCTACTTGGAAAATAAATTTCGCTGTTAGGGATTGGGAATTGGCGATTGGTGATGAGAAAGATTGCTGAGCCTCAAGTCTGTATACTTTGAAACTAACGCCTCCTTTTTCGGTGAATTTTACGGCATTGCCGAGTAAGTTGATGAGAATTTGCCGCAACCTTTTTTCATCGGCTTGGACGCAAGTGGGAAGTTGAGTTAGCGGTTCGTAAATCAAAGAGATTCCCTTCTGTTGGGCGCGAATCTGGCAGATTTCAGTAATGCCTTGGAGAAAGTCTGACAGGTGAAACTCGGTGAGGTAGAGTTCCATTTTTCCGGCTTCGATTTTGGAGAGGTCTAGAACGTCATTGATCAGAGTTAGGAGGTGTTCGCCACACTGATGAATGATGTTAATACCAGAAATTTGCTGACTGGTTAAACCTGTGTCTCGTTTGAGGATTTGGGTATAACCTAAAATGCCGTTGAGCGGTGTGCGAAGTTCGTGGCTCATGTTGGCGAGAAATTGGCTCTTGGCGCGGTTTGCGGCTTCGGCCGCTTGCTCGGCTCGGTGTCGCTCTTGAATTTCTACTTCTAGGCTCGTATTTTTGGCTTTTAATTCCTCGGTTCGCTCTTCTACTTTGACTTCTAAAGTGTGATAGAGGTTGGCATTTTCTAAGGCGATCGCAGCTTGTCCCGATAGCATCCGCAACACTTCTACCCGCTTCGGCGTGAAAGCGCCAGCAATCACGTTGTTTTCTAGGTACAGGATGGCACTTAACTTACCTTGAGATAGAATAGGCGCACACAAAATGGATTTTGGTTTGTGTTGGGTAATGTAGGGGTCGGCGTTAAATATTTCCTCGATGCCGGAATCATTTAAAACGACATCTTTCTGAGTTCTGGTGACGTAATTAATTACCGAGATAGGCACTTGCCCAGAAGTTGATACTGGTAAAGATTCTAGCACTCGGACTTGATCTTTAGTCCCCGCCGCTTCTATAACAAGTTGACCATCTTTTGAGAGAATAAGCGCTCCAGTTTCAGCGCCTGCGTTTTCTATCAAAATTTTCATTAACTTGGTGAGCAAGTTAGGTAGAACAATTTCGCTAGAAATGGCAATAGATGCTTTCATTACAGTTGCCAAGTCTAGCAACTCTGTTTGACCGCCTGTAATGGTGAAAGGAGGAATTGTCATCGTAGGGTTGAAAGGGGTTTCGGTGACGACAGAGGCTCGCGCTATTAATTGCGGGTATTTTTCTTCTAGATGTTTAACTTTAGCTAAAGCTCCCCAGTGCATATAGGCATAATAAGCATCGGTCATGTAGGTGCGGGCAATCTTTTCTTTACCCCATGACAAATAGAATTTAGCAGCGAGTTCGTGAGCTAGTGCTTCTTCGTTGATGTACTCGTTTTCTTTAGCAAGAGCGATCGCTTTGTCGTACATCTCGATCGCTTCTACTTTGTCGCCTAAAACACGATGTTTTTCTGCCTCTACCAAATAGAATTTATGTAAATGATTCATGGGGGCATAATGCGCCCATTTTTGCAACTTTTCTTGATTAGCTTGTACTCGGTTAAGAATGTCCTGCTGGTCGGACTGCGAAGTTTCAGAATACACAGCTAGCCGTACTAGAGAATCGTAGAAATAGAAGATAACAACAGTTAGCTGCCCTGTAGATGATCCGAAAGAACTTTCTACTTGAGGGATATTTTTTAAGGCTTCCGCGTAATAGTCAAACACATAACAAAGCGCAAGTTTGTGCAAGTATAAGTAATGAATTGCCAGTTGGTTGTTAGTTTGCTGATACAGCGGCAGCATTTTCTCTTCGTCGTAAACTTCCCCCTTTAACAGGCATGAATTTTCGCTTCTTCCCATCATGTTTAAGACGGCTTGCCAACAGATTTTTGTATTATTAAGCGCGGTTTCTTGGCTGATTTTATGAATTGCATCTGCGTAAGTGGCTATCTCTCGTTCGAGTTGCATTAGTTGCTTGCCCACAAAAAACGAGTAATGACTCCACACCATGACGGCATAGCCAGCATATTCTAAATCTCCAGTTTCCAGCCCGCTAGAGAAAGCGGACAGGAAAGGTTCTAAGGTATTGCGGACGTGTTCTTTCCAATGCTGAACGGCTGCATACACTAAGTGGCAAGTCTTGACTTCGATTTCTTTGGCATTTAACTTTGACACTAGACGTAAAGCTAATTGGCCGAACTCATAGCCCCGCTCAATATCTCCTACCGCCCCGCAAAGAAGAAGACTATATACCGCATATGCAAAGGGAGACACAGAAGCATTGCCATATTGAACGGATAAATCGACCTGTTTGCACACTGTTAAAGGCACCAGTGCGGGCATCCCAGAATAGCAAGCAGAAAATATACTTGACAAAATCCTGATCGCTGCTAATTGATAGCGATCGGTCATTTCAGGGAGATCGATTAAGTCCTCAATTCGGGTTCCGCTCAAAATTGCCGCAGTTTCCCCCAGCGCCTGCCCAATATCAGATGGGTTTGGCGAGTCGGGAAACTCTACCTCCAACTGCTTTAAGACTTGCAGCCCCGTATTCAATGCTTCTAGCAGCTTGTTCTGCGCCATATAAGCTTGAATCTGGACTTCGTACACTTTTACTATGTCCAATAGCGTTTTGGCGCATTTTTGTACTATCTCAACGAATCGCTGCATTCGGTCAAAATCACCACTCAAATATGCTGACTCTGCTGCTTCTTCATGCAGCCTTAATGCCAGTTCATACTGATTGTCCCAACTATCTACCGCTAGCAGAGATAAACCCACTTGCAAATATTTGACGGCGGAATCGTGGGCTGTAGCAGCTTTCGCTTTCTGACCTGCAATCAGATTCAATTGAGCTAGTTCATATTTTTGGGATTCAGTGCTAAGTAAGTCAGTACCATAATTGAGTTGGTTAACTAAAGCGAAAATATTTTCTTTTCGGTCTTCGGGCGTTGTACTTTGCAGCAGCAGTTGACCGATTTTTAAGTGGGTCTCTTTTTTTAGCTCGTCTGGAATCAAAGAATAGGCAGCTTGCTGCACTCGGTCATGTAAAAACTTGTAGTCAACCTTCACATCAGTTAAGGCAAAACCGCCCGATTCTTCCTGACTAAATACCAGGGGAATTTTGTATTCATTGCTCAAAGGTAAAATCAACCCAGCTTGAAGTGCGGCCCACAATTGCGCCGCCGTGACTAAGGATGATTCCTGATTAACAATTGCCAAAACTTCTAAGTTAAAAGTGTTGCCAATACAAGCAGCAAATTTTAATACTTTTTGTGTATCTTCTGGCAATTTGCGGATGTTTCTAGCAATCAGTTCGACAACATTGTAATCGGTGATGCCGATTGCTTGAATTTGCTCGATATTCCATTGCCAAACGCCAGAATATAAATCATAAGTCAACAAATCTTCTTGATAGAGAGTTTTTAGGATCTGACTTAAGAAAAAAGGATTGCCCTGGGTTTTATTAAAAAGTAGAGACGCGAAATTTCGCGTTTTTACAGACAGGCATTCCGAACCGCCAGATTCATTTAAAGTATCCGCAATTAATTCTTCGACATGAACCAGGTGTAATGGTTGAAGGACAATATTATTCACCGCCGCACCACTTTGGCGAATCTTGTCAATCGTTTGAATAGTCGGATGAGTTGGAGAAACTTCGTTATCTCGATATGCCCCAATCAGCAATAAATACTTGCTATCAGAATCAGTGATTAGCAATTCAATTAATTTCAACGATGCCGAATCCGCCCACTGCAAGTCATCGAGGAAGATAACTAAGGGATGGTCAATAGTCGTAAATACGCCAATGAATTGTTTAAAGACGCGACTGAAACGGTTTTGAGCTTCAGTTGCCCCTAGTTCTGCTACGGGTGGCTGTTTGCCAATAATTAATTCGACTTCAGGGATAACATCAATAATGACTTGTCCGTTATCGCCTAAAGCGGATAACAGTTTTTCTTTCCAAGTTTGGATTTCTACTTCGCCTTCGGTTAGAAGTTGCTGAGTTAAGGATTGGAATGCTTGAATTAGGGAAGCATAAGGAATATTGCGTTTGAACTGGTCAAATTTACCCGCAATAAAATAGCCTCGTTGTCGCACAATGGGTTTGTGAACTTCATTGACCAAAACTGTTTTGCCTATCCCGGAATAACCGGAAACCAGCATTAATTCGGTGGTACCACTGGCAACGCGATCGAAAGTTTCTAGAATTTTTTCAATTTCTTGGTCGCGACCGTAGAGCTTTTGCGGTATATTTAATTGCCCTGCTTTATCCGCACTTCCAACAACAAAGTTGGAAATATATCCGCTAGCCTGTAATTTTATCAAGCAAGTTTCTAAGTCAAATTTTAGTCCCTCAGTGCTTTGGTAGCGGTCTTCAGCATTTTTAGCTAATAACTTCATCGCAATCGCTGAAATTTGTGGTGGGATTTCAGGATTTAGCTGGTGAGGGGGAATGGGAGTTTTGGCAATATGGCTGTGTACCAATTCCAGCGGGTCTGTGGAATTAAAGGGCAACTCGCTTGTGAGCATTTCATAGAAGGTAACGCCTAGTGAATAAAAATCAGTGCGGTAGTCTATTGACCGATTCATCCGGCCAGTTTGTTCTGGCGACATATAGGCGAGTGTGCCTTCGAGCAAATCTGGATGGCTGAGGGTCGAATTTTCTCGCTCCAGGCGCGAAGCGATGCTAAAATCAATAATTTGAACTTTTTCAGTGGCTGGGTTGATGATAATATTTGGTGGCTTTACATCTTTATGAATAATGTTATGTTTATGAATTTCGGCTAAGGCAGATACAAGCTGGAGACCCAAAGAAAGAAATTGAATGATTGTGAGTTTTTTACGCTTCATCCAATCGTTGAGAGACTCGGAGCCTGAATCTTCTAATATTAGTGCTAAACCGTTTTTATAGCTTTCTAAACTAATGGCTTTGACGATCGCTTCTACGTTCAAGCTGTGCAGAATTTGATATTCGTGCCGCAAGCGGGTGATGTCAGAAAGAGTGGGATACTCAGCCTTTAGCGTTTTGACGATCGCGCTAGAAAAGTCCGAATCTTTCCGAGCGCGATCGACTGAAGTTCTGATCCCGCTGTGGAGGGTTTCAACGAATTGATAGCCAGCTAAGTTGATAGTCATGGTTATTCTAGCGATCGCAAGGTAATTGAGCGTGAGGTTAAGGCCGCTTTTAAAACTTAATTATTATTGGAGCTGATTGTAACATAGTAATTTACTCAACAATTAGCCTGGTTTTTGCCGGGACTTTTCTACAAAACGTAGAGGAGCCAAGGGCAGCGAGTCAGAAAGGCTTTTTATACAACCAAAAGTTCGCTATGTTAGAAAGGCTATGCTTGCTTTTAGCGAACTATGCCGGTCTATCTAGGATGCACTAAAAATTTTAAAAAATATTAAAGCTTAATAAAGTGTAATTTATTTAGTGGCTTTACTCTCCTTGGCTCCATCGGATTGCGCTCAAACGGACATCATTTAATTGTATTTTTGTATCTATCAGTCAATAAAATTTAACAAATTTTTAAAATAATTAAAAAAATAAATTCACAAAGCTTCAAATGAGTTTCAGGACTTATACCAAGTTCCTAAAATAGTGCTATAGTTAGTAGATGTTATTTTTGTGAGTTACTACCCAAATATAAAGAGCGAAAAGGTCAGGAGTTGTCAAGATGAAGATTCGGGAAACAGAATCAGAACTGAAAGCTCTCGCTCTGAGTTAAAGATGCTCACCGACAAGAACAACAGCAATCTCTGTATTTGCCCAAAACCCAAATGGTATAAACGGTATCGTCTTCTTCTGTGCGACTAGGGAAACTTCGTACCTAGCCTGCAATGAAAGATAATTGTCTAGCTATCGTCAAGGGGGAATGGAATAATTATTATCCCAAAAACCCGGTTCGGGAAGACAAAGAATAATCAATCGTGAAACTCAGGAGAAATTAGAGAAGGAATTGCCAGGATCAGAAAAATTCAGTATTATGCTCGCTCTGCGACTAAGCAAGTATGGTTGTGGGATATTGAGGTTAATTGTTTAGAATTTTACCGCGATCCGACGGCAACTGGCTATAGTTCTTTGCAAAAGTTTGAGCGCGGCGAACAAGTTTAGCCGCTGGCTATTCCCGAGTTTACAGTGAGTATTGATTTAATTTTGGGTTAGGGCGATCGCACTTTTTGCAAACATATAACTTACAATTCCGACCTGGAACCCTACAGCAATTCCGTCATTATTTACTGCATTGATTTTCCATCAACTCAATTACCTTAATAGCCCGATCATAGTAACTTTTTATCTGACTGTAGCTGATTCCAACTGAACCACCATGTGCAATCTGATTCCTGTTATTGGCAATACTATCAACTGCATCTTTTAGTTCACCTTCTGTTTCGCGCCTCAGATCATTTTCCCACTCTTTGCTAAACAACCCTGTTAATTGAAGAATTTTCTCCATCTTAGGATTCTGAAAATCCTCTAGCTTCCCCTCAACAAAGTTAGCCACTTGTGGTATGGCTTTATTTCTAGCATACTCTCTATAAATTATACGCACAGAAGTCTCTAAAAATCCAGATACTAAAATACATAAATATCTAGCCCAATGAGATTGAAGATAGGTATCTTCCGAGCAAGCGGTAATTTTTTTAAACAAATGGTCAAGTTCCTGCTTATTGCTGATGATTTCTCTATTCATTACAATGCAGCAAAAGCTTGGGTAGCAATTTCAATTCTACTATTAACAGCATCCTTCTCAGTAGTACGTGCTGTGTCAACTGTAAAACGACGGAAATTTTCTTCCTTTAAAAGGTTTTGATATATATCTTTTAATCTTTCACTATTGTCAATTTTACCTTTTTCTAATCGGCGGGCTATACCTATCATTACAGCATCAAAAACAGCAGCATTAATCATTTTATTTGGTTTGAAAGCTTGATTACCTAAAGATTGATGAATAACTTCAATAGTTGGCTCAAATGATTGTCTTAATTGATGCTGTAAGTCTAAGTTCAAACCTTGATTTTTCCCCATAAATTGATTAAGAAATTCTTTCATTGGCTTGTGATAATTATTGCCATTAAAATACAGTGCTAAAAATCGAAGAATAAGTTCTTCATCCCGCATTCTTGGGTCAGATTTTCCAAAAATATCTCGCCATGAATTATTTTGGTTAAGTTGTTGAAGTAAATCTTTGAATTTCCCATGATAAATACAGGATCTAATTTCTTGAGAGGCAAGTATTTTACCTCCTGTATTCAACCGTTCAAAAATCTGATAGATGCTACTGTTATCATCAGAAGGCTCATCTTGCTTGACAATCGTAGCGTGTAATATCGAATCATCCAAACTCCGCCGATATTCTGATGGCAAAGACTTGTAGGTAGCCCCTTCAAAAGTTGACTTCACATCTTTTAGGGCAAACTCTTTTTTGGTAGGTGCAAAGATTCCCTCATAGAAATACTGAAGTGTACGCAACCTCTGCAATCCGTCAATTACTAACAATTTCTGCGTGTCTTGCTCTTTTGATAGGAATATTCCTGGAACCGGAAGACCTAGCAAAAGAGATTCGATAAAACGGGAAGCCTCCTGAATTTTCCACACATAAGCCCTTTGGAATGAAGGGACATATATGCTGCCGTCTTGGATGCGTCTAACAAGACTATCAAGGGTATAGTCAGCTCCATAACTGGTGATAGAGTATCTGAAGATAATTTTTTCATCAGCCTCCTCTTCCACAGTATTTTCAATGAAGTTTTCCTCGTCCATAGTTTCTTGCTCTTGTCTCGTAATTGTCTGACCTTCATCTGACATACTGCTTTACCTACTCTCATTAACTCTTATTATAGCAAATCTTCTTTCACCCTCGATCGCTCCCCTCATCTATCTCTCAATATTAAGATTTCCTTAGTTGCTGCCGTGGCGCACAGAAATCGGTGATACAATCAACAGCTTAGCTAGGGGTGCCCGAATATCCGGGCTGAGAAAACACCCTTAGAACCTGAGTCTGGGTAATACCAGCGGAGGGAAGCTGTTTATCAAGGAAATTAAATATGCGTACCGAATGGATCGCGAAGCGTCAGGGGCACACCAATGTATCTCAAATGCACTACGCCCGTCAAGGTGTAATTACTGAGGAAATGCACTTTGTTGCTAAGCGAGAGAATCTCCCGCCAGAACTGATCCGCGCGGAAGTAGCGCGGGGACGGATGATTATTCCGGCTAATATCAATCACACGAATTTGGAACCGATGGCGATCGGCATTGCCTCTAAATGCAAAGTCAATGCTAATATCGGTGCATCTCCCAACTCTTCCAATATGGAAGAAGAAGTTGACAAGCTTAAACTAGCAGTGAAATACGGCGCTGATACCGTGATGGACTTGTCCACCGGCGGCGGCAATTTGGATGAAATTCGCACTACGATTATCAAAGCTTCACCGGTGCCGATCGGTACTGTACCAATTTACCAAGCTTTAGAAAGCGTTCATGGTAATATGGAAAGTCTGACCCCCAATGACTTTCTTCACATCATTGACAAACACGCTCAACAAGGTGTTGATTACCAAACTATTCACGCCGGAATTTTGATTGAGCATTTGCCGTTAGTAAAAAATAGACTAACTGGGATTGTCTCTCGCGGCGGCGGCATTTTGGCGCGGTGGATGCTGCATCACCACAAACAAAATCCCCTCTACACTCACTTTAACGACATCATTGAAATCTTCAAAAAATACGATGTTTCGTTTAGTTTGGGAGATTCTCTGCGGCCAGGTTGCACTCACGATGCGTCGGATGAAGCTCAATTAGCTGAACTCAAAACTTTGGGACAATTAACTCGCAAAGCTTGGGAACATGACGTGCAGGTAATGGTGGAAGGCCCCGGCCACGTGCCGATGGATCAAATTGAGTTTAATGTCAAGAAACAAATGGAGGAATGTTCGGAAGCACCCTTCTATGTTTTGGGGCCGTTGGTGACAGATATTGCGCCTGGATACGACCACATTACCTCAGCTATTGGGGCAGCGATGGCTGGTTGGTACGGTACTGCAATGCTGTGTTACGTGACGCCGAAGGAACACTTAGGATTGCCGAATGCTGAGGATGTCCGAAACGGGCTGATTGCTTACAAAATCGCGGCTCACGCTGCAGATATTGCACGGGGCCGTCCGGGTGCGCGCGATCGCGATGATGAACTTTCCAAAGCGCGTTACAATTTCGATTGGAACCGTCAATTTGAGCTGTCATTAGATCCAGAACGGGCAAAGGAATATCACGACGAAACTTTGCCGGCGGATATCTATAAAACTGCTGAATTCTGTTCAATGTGTGGGCCTAAGTTCTGTCCGATGCAGACTAAGGTTGATGCCGATGCTTTGACGGAATTAGAGAAGTTTTTGGCTAAGGAACCTGTAGCCCAAAGCTAATTGGATTAATTCCTAGGGTGCTGATGGCGCACTTTACTTAATCGTAAAGCGGTTTCGTTTGTTGTGGGGCGGGCATCCTGCTCGCCCAAAACTAGGGTGCTGATGGCGCACCTTACTTAAGGTTATATTAAAAGGAGTTCCGCAAAGGAGAATTGCTATGTTCCCTTGCAGGTACTTTTTTGTTACCAAGGAATCCAGAATTTTATCGAGATTGGGATGAAAAAAAAAGTAGCTATTTGCTCTTTAGCTAATAGCTTGCCATCTTGGTCATGCCCAAATTATTTATTTCGCCTTTTCAATATAAAACTCTTCATCAACTCAATTTCGTTTAAACTGCACTCGCCCCGCAAACCCAGTTCCCAAGAATGAAGAGAATTGCCACCGCTATAGTCAATTAGCCGCCTACCCTTTACTGGTAAACTAACTGAGCGTCGGGATTGATTTCGCTGCGAGGCATTTCGTTTCCAGATTCAAGGAACCAGCGGCGGATTCAAGCGCTAATCTCATGCCGCCTATTCCTGAGAATAAGTCAATAAAACGGATTTTTTTCAGGGCCATTAAGCCGGCGGTAAAAACTCATATTTTGTGCTATTTTTTAATGGAGGCAGAGCCTCTAGATATTCATTACCAGGCAGAGCCTGGTAACGATAAAATTTCAATTCGTAGGGTGCGTTAACGCCGTGTAACGCACCGCCAGCCTCATGCACCATTTGAGCTAGGTAAAAGATTTACCTGGATATGTTAGCTTGCGCTGTCTGTTGGCACTTTGAAAGAATGCGCCGATCGTTTGAGCTAATTGTGCGAATAGAATGCAGATTTGTTAACTGAGTATTGACTTCAACTGTTTGAACTTTTCCGGCTGAGATTGCCTTCCCGTAGAGTGTATTTCCCTGAATTTTACCAGTGAAGCACGCAAAGTCCGATCGCGGCGCGTAGATTGCACCAACGACGCGATCGTTCTGGCGTTGAAACACGATATAGTTTTGAAGAACTTGGTTGGGCTGTGGCGAATCTCCGTACAGGTAAATACCATCTGGCAAAGCAGCAACATTAGTCTTAGATGGATTTTGTTGTGCTTGAAGCGGTTGTTGCTGAATGCCAACACCAATTAGTGTCAGAGGACAAATAAAGGCTGTTGCCAGTAGTTTCCATTTCCTTTTAATAGATGCAGGTAAAATCATTACTGCTTCTCCTTGCGCGTCATCTAACATTTTAAAACAGTCTTCTCTAGTTAATATCTCACTCAGGTTATAATTTCGATCTGCTAAAATAGGCCTATTGGTAGAGACTCTCCACCTGAAAGCTTGCGCTTGTTTAGCATGGAAAACTTTATTTTCCCTTGTCCTCCAAGTACCTGAGCTGATTTTGATAAAATTATAGCGGGCCTAGTTTCTAATCCCACCCAATAAAACACCGATCTAAGGTTGATGCCGATGCTTTCACGGAATTAGAGAAGTTTTTGGCTAAGGAACCTGTAGCGCAAAGCTAGTTGATCTGGTGGGCGGAAATACTCGGCTCACTCTTCCCAATTCACCAGGAGCTAACTTTTTGTTTGGTAGAACACAAAACATTCTGGATAACTTCTAGAGCAACAGCTTCAACTACATTAATACTTACACTATTACCCAGTTGATGATAAGCTTTATCATCATTAGGATGCAGAATAAAACTATCGGAAAAACCTTGTAACCGCGCCGCCTCGCGGGGAGTAATCCTGCGGACTCGGTTATGATAGTAAACTCCTAATCTATTAGCATCACTGGCAACGATTGTTACAGAAATTTTCTGCGGATCGAGAAATTTATAGACTTCAAAGGAAAAGTTACCGGATACAGGTTTGTACTGATTGTTGTTGCGTTGCAGGTACTTTTTTGTTGCCAAGGAATCCAGCATTTCATCGAGATTGGGATGAGGAAAAAAAGTAGCTATTTGCTCTTTAGTTAATAGCTTGCCATCTTGGTTAGCTCCAAATTCTTTATTGCGCCTTTTCAATATAAAAAGATTCATTAATTCAATTTCGTCTAAACTGCATTCGCCTCGCAAACCCAGTTCCCAAGAATGAATCGAATTGCCGCCGCGATAGTCAATTAGCCGCCTACCGTGCAAGCGATTGAAATCATTGTTAACTATTATTTGTTTCAATGCCTTAACAAATTCTGGCGAACAATCATATTTTGGATCTGGATTGTCTTCCAAAATATCTGCAACTGTGACAGGTTGACTTAACGGGGAAAAGAACGATAGCTGTTGATGGCTAGAGGAATGCGAATCTTTTGGGCCTACGTCGGTAATTAGCTTAAATTGGGGCGAAGCATTTAAAATTCCTACTAGGTAAACTCGGACACGGTTCTGAGGTAAGCTAAAGTTAGAGCTGTTGAGCAAAAAATAATCGAAGCTGTAACCTCGGCTTTTAATTTCGCCCTTAATAGTTTCGAGGGTTCTGCCGCCGTCGTGACTGACAAGCCCCCGCACGTTCTCAAAAATAAATGCTTTAGGTTTAAAGGTATCAATTAACCTTGCAATCTCAAAAAACAGGGTGCCTCTGGTGTCTCCAAAGCCCTCTTTTTTGCCAGCATAGGAGAAAGACTGACAAGGAAATCCCGCTAGTAAAATATCATGTTCTGGTAATTGGTCAATTAGTCGGATGTCGCCTAAAGGTGTGTCGGCAAAGTTTTTCTGGTAAACTAATTGAGCGTCAGGATTGATTTCGCTGCTTAATACGCATTCTGTTTGCAGATTCAAGGAATGAGCGGCGGATTCAAAGGCTAATCTCATGCCGCCTATTCCTGAGAATAAGTCAATAAAACGGATAGTTTTCATAGCCTTAAACTGGCTGGTTAAGATTGATATCTTGCACCATTATTAACATGAGGCAGAACGAAAATATCTGCGTTACCAGGTTCTACCTGGTAACGAGGGGAATCGCACAAACTGCTATTTTTTGCTACTATAGCAATCCTAAATCAGTTTCAATAACTGGTTAACTGGTTCCCAGGTTCTGCCTGGGAATCGATGTAAGCGAGGCTCTGCCTCGGCCCAGACTATGGAGGCTCTTCCTCCGGGTATGCGTTACCAGGCAGATCCTGGTAACGAGTATAATCATTTAGGATTGCTATAAGCTGTTACGCATCTAAATTGTATTTTTGGGCGGGCGGGACGCCCACGCCACAAGAATTTGCTCGAATTTGATTGTCAAATTTAGATGCGTTTCAGCTTAATCCATTCCTTAAGATCCTGAATGGTAAAAACGGCTTGAAAATCTAATCCCGCCTCGCGATATAATTCCCCTCCACCTTGCTCCCTGTCAATCAGAGACAAAATACGATCGACTTTATAACCCGCATCTCGCAACCGTTCCACCGCCTGCATCGCCGACTTACCCGTCGTCACCACATCCTCCAAAACCGCCACATTCGTGCCCTCTGGCAACAGCGGCCCCTCAATATACGCCATTGTCCCGTGTCCCTTCGTCTCCTTTCTGACAATTAGCGCCGGAATCGATCGACCTTCGAGAGCCGAAACCACACTCACAGCAGTTACAATCGGGTCAGCACCCAAAGTCAAACCGCCCACAGCTTCCACATCCGACGACAACATCGACAACAACAAACGTCCCGTTGCCAAAGCACCTTCAGCGTGCAGCGTCACCGGTTTGCAGTTAATGTAATAAGAACTTTTCTGCCCCGAAGACAGCACAAAATCACCTTCGCGATAGGCAAACTCGCACAACAAATCTAGAAGTCGATCGCGCAACACCTTTAAATCCGCAGCATCCATAACTCACACCGTGTAAAAAACACAAATAATCCGTCGATAATCAGTTTATATTGGAATCGGAATTAATTAAGGAGGCCCAAATATATGAGTCAAAAGTTAAAAAGCCTGAGCGGCGCGTTGATTCTCGCTGTCGCCTCTGTCGCGATGGCATACGTCAAACCAGCTCAAGCACAAACAGAGCGATTTCATCCAATTGCCGACGACTTCAACCGACAATTTTTTCAAGCTTCAGGAGACTTTTACCACAACGTCAGCTTGCAAGGTTACTTTGGGGACTATTTAGGCATCGGTTCCCCCAGCGGCGTCGTTGCCTTTCCCGAAAAAGAAATCGAGCGGGATTCCAGTCGCGTCAACGGCCTCTACCGACGAATAATGCAGCGACAAGTTTCCAGCGACCCGATTCTCCGCGTCCCAGATGCAGTTAATCCCTTCGATGCCTCAGTCATGGCACTGCCTGCAGCTTGCCAGCTAGCACCTCAACCAAGCGGCTGTTTCCCTACTCCCGCCGGACTCCAAGATCAGTTTACACTTCCAACACAGCAGCAAAATTCACCGACTGATGCAGGGCCCGTTAGAGGACTTTATCAAGTATCGCCCCCTAGCAAAAATTAATTGATCGACAGTTGCGAGTTTTGAGCCGAGGCGGGTTTACTAAATCTTGGATTTGTATTTTAGGAATGAGAATTAAATAACTTCCACTCTTGAAAGTGGGATGGGCGGGACGCCCGTCCTTTTTGGACGGGCGTCCCGCCCATCCCACAATAACAATTAAAATTGTAAGTTATTTAATTCGCGATCCTTAGATAAAACCTCAACCCGCCCCAGAAGCTCATGTTTTGGCAATCGTTGCGGTAAACGCGCAACTAGCTTTTTTTTAACTATCGCCCTTATTTTACAGGACTAAATATTATCCAATATTTATCGAACAATGCTGCCGTCAGGCATGATTGTTTCTTTCAAAATAGCTTCGCCCAAATTCGCTCCCGCCAAGTTCGCTCCCCGGAGATTTGCCCCAGTCAAATTAGCCCCTCTCAAATCAGCTTTGCCAAGGTTTGCCCACCGGAAATCTGCCGCGCTCAACTGTGCAAAACAGAGATTTGCCCGGAAAAGATATGCTCCAGTGAAGTGAGCTTCCCCGAGGTTAGCTTTAGAGAAATTAGCTGCATAGCAATGTGCTTCAATCAATTCAGCTTGAGTGAGATTTGCTTGACTGAGATTAGCAAAATTGAGGTTCGCCCCCATTGCATTAGCTCGAAACATCACCGCACCGATTAAATTCGCATCACCGAAATCGGTTTGTTGGAGATTAGCAGCGGTGAGGTCAGCTCCAATTAAATTAGCACTGCTCAAATCAGCTCCCCTGATGTCTGCCGCTCGGAGGTTGGTTCCAGTTAAATTAGCTTTAATTAAATTAGTTTCGAGCAGTTGCGCTCCGGCCAGATTTGCTAAACTAAAATTAGATTCGGCGAGGTTTGCCGAAATTAATTTAGCCTTAAACAAATCTGTTTTAAAAAGGTTCGAGCGCCCAAGATGCGCGCCTCTGAGATTTGCTTCGGCGAGGTTAGCTTCGCTGAGATCCGGTTCTATATTTGGGTTGAGACTTCTCCATTCAATCCAAGTAACTGCACCTTTTTTTAACAGCGCTAAATGCTGTGTATTTGCCATAATTGCATCTCCTTTAACGGCTATTCCTTGCGACCAAAAATTGTTGGATTTTCTCGACCCGTCACGCTTTCCACCGCCGCAATTGCTGCCTGGGAACCTGCTATAATATCTCGTTCTGCGCCGCCGAGGTAAAGCCGTCCGAAACTGCCTACAGCCTGAACCTCTAAGATGTTAATAGATGCGCCTTTTTCTGCTTCATTGGCCGCCAGCGCTGCATAGGCTGCTGGTTCTACTTCTAAGACATAAAGCGTTTGTCCCGCCAGCAGCAACTGTCCGCGGCGGGTGCGGTTGATTAATTGTGTTTGGTGGGGGTCAATGTTGCGAATAATTTGACTGGAAATCACTCGCGGTTTGATACCTTCTTCTCTGCGGACTCCGATGAATTCTAGAATTGCTTTGCCTGCGGCCCGAGTTTCCCCCTGCTGGCCCGAGTGTACTTCCAGAAGGCCGTACAAGCGTTCGACTATCTGGACTCCGGGGCGCACCGAGGCAGATTTGAGGGCGACATCGGTAATTCGGTTAATTTCGATACCGGGCGAGATTTCAATCCACAGCGACGCATCCCCCGGCAGTGGCAAGAATCCGGCGGCGATGGTGCCGATGTATGCTGCGTGCTGTGGCTGCAAGTTGTCTAGAAATACGTAGCTGCGTAACTCTATTCCCAAAAGTTTTGATCTCCGTCGATCGAGTTCCAACACTTATCTGTGCAATATCTGAGTTTACCTTTTTTTGTCAACCACACCTTGTCTATTGTCGAGAGTGCCTCGTGCCTCACAAGCGAGTGAGGTGTCAGACCCGCGATTTCTAGTGCCGGAGTGCCTTTGCGAGCAATTTTTAATTTTGTGCGCCTGCTAAAAATTTGATATCAATCTGTAGTTATACGTGGAACATAACCATCTTTACTGCTAGAGGTGGATTTAACTTTAAAAGCCAATTGATATAGTTTTGATAGTTAAAGATTTTAGCCAACAGAGAGCATTTGAATTATGAAACGTTCTGATTTATCCAAAGCAATCGGTGCAGGTATTATAGCTGCTGGTTTAGCCATCGCACCAGCTCATCTGCCTGCTTCAGCTCAGACAGATACAACTGGCGGTACTAACAACACTACCACCACAACCACTCCTCGCTCAGATGTCTACAATGCTGAGACCGATCGCGATTTTGATTGGGGATGGTTGGGATTGCTAGGCTTGTCTGGTTTGTTGGGCTTGATTCCCCGCAAACGCGAAGAAAATGTGCGCTATACAACTACAACGAGTGATCGCGAGCCCGCCGTGCGAAGTGACTACCGCTAAGAATTGAGTCTTAGGGCTGTGGGCATTATGCAGGGACAGGATGTTTTAACCTGTCCGACTAGCACCAATAATCATCAAAAAACCTCCATCTGTGAGGTTTTTTTGTTTGATATTATGTGCGATCAAACTACAATAAAATTGCTTACACCTGAGATATTGCACCATTTTCATGAACAGGCTTTCCACCCTGTTCCACAAAAAGTGAATTTTCTGGTAAACCTTTACTCCTCGCGAATCAATAAAACGCTGATTGAAAAGGGTGCAATATCTCAGATATAACCGGAATTGAGATTATTAACTTCTTCCTATCTTCTTCCCTTCTTCCTTCGCGTTCTTTGCGTCTTCGCGGTTCATTAAATAAAGACTTTTCAGACACAAAAAGACCTTAAACAATGTTTGGGCCCGATCGATCGAGCACCTCCCCAATCGCCTGCACCAACTTGTCAGGGTCTAAAGGCTTAGCAATGTGTCGCTGGAACCCCGCAGCCAGGGCCTGCTGATAGTCAATTTCTCCAGCATAAGCCGTGAGGGCGATCGCCGGAACCAGTCCCCCTTGGTCAGGCGCCAGAGCCCGAATTTGTCGCATCAACATATAACCGTCGGTGTCGGGCATTCCAATATCGCTCAACAGCAAATCCGGCACAGACTCAGTTAAAACCGCCAAGGCATCGGTGGCGTTAGAAACTGCTGTAACGCTGGCGCCACAATCCTCAAGCAGAAAAACCACCAAATCTCGCGCATCGGCATCATCATCCACCGCTAACACGTTGATACCGCTCAAATTGAAGGATTGGGCCGGCGACGCAGTTCCCGCAGGACTTGTCTGAGATTGCACGGGCATCAGAGGTATCCTGACGGTCAAGGTTGCACCTTTTCCTTCGCCGGGACTGTCGGATTTCACCGTGCCGCCGTGGAGTTCGACGAGATGGCGGACGATCGCCAATCCTAAACCCAATCCGCCAAACTTGCGCGTCATCGAGCTGTCAGCTTGCCGGAAGTAGTCGAATACATAGGGCAGAAAATCAGGTTCGATACCTTTTCCCGTATCAGTTACAGTAATTTGGGCCAAGGTGTCCACCCGATCGAGAACTACTTCAATTCTGCCTCCCGGCGGGGTGAACTTGACGGCATTTGACAGCAAATTCCAGACTACCTGCTGAAGTTTGCCCGCATCGCCCAACACCGGGCCCAGATGCGGTGCAAATTGAGTGCTGATTTGAATCGATTTCACTTCCGCCGCCAGACGCACCGTTTCAATAGCAGCGCCGATTACCCCAGCTAAATCCACAGGTGCTATATTCAAGCTAACCTTGCCTTGCAGAATCCCCGACACATCGAGCAAATCTTCAATAAGCTGGGTTTGCAGTTTGGCATTGCGCTCGATCGTCTCTAAGGCATAACGCTGTTTTTCCGGTGTCAGAAGATTCGATTGAAGCAGCTTCGCCCAGCCCATAATCGGGTTTAAGGGAGTCCGCAATTCGTGGGACAAAACAGCCAAAAATTCGTCTTTGACGCGGTTAGCGCGTTCGGCTTCTTCCCGCGCTGCCTTTTCCCGTGCTAACAGGCGTTCCCGTTCCGCTTCTGCAACTTTGCCATCGGTAATGTCAGTGTTGGTGCCACACCAGCGCAGTACCTTGCCTTGATCGTCGCGAATCGGCACGGCGCGGGAGAGAAACCAGCGGTACGATCCGTCTTTGCCGCGCAAGGGGAAAGTATCTTCCCAGAGTTCGGCTGTTTCAATGCAGCGCCTAAATTTTTCGACAACGCGATCGACGTGTTCCGGGTGGTGTACCAGTTGCCAGCCCCAGCCCTGCATTTCCTCTAGGGTGGTGCCGGTGTACTCAAACCATCGCTGGTTATACCAGAAAATTCCCCCAGCAGCATCTGTCATCCACGCCAACTGAGCGATGTTGTCCGCTAGAGCGCGGAACCGAGCCTCGCTTTCGTGCAGCTCATGCAGAGCTCGCGCGTGCAGGATCACCGTCCAGAGGCGAGCCACCACTTCTTGCATCAGCCAAACTTCATCTGGCCGCCAGTGCCGCACAGCCTTTGATGTCACCAGCAAAAGAGCCACCCAGCGCCCTTCCTGAAGGCAGGGAACATCGACCAAAGCACGAATCGACACGGCACCGTAGTTATCGAATAAATGCGCTGTATGGGGGTGATTAGCGATATCTGAGATGACAAGGGTTTGACCTGCCATAGACAGAGCTTTCAGTTCTGGCGTCTTAAAGTCTGAGATTTGATAGGTGCCGACTGTGCTTGCCAGGTCGGACTGGTGCCAGTCTTGGTGGACAATTGCCCGATCGGCTTCTAGATCGATTTCGTGCCAGATGCAGCGATCAACCTTTAAATATTCTCCCAGACTGTTCATCGCTTCCCACAACATTTCTGCGGGGTTGAAGCGCTGTCGCAAGCGGACTTCGAGATCCGAGAGAAACTGCTCGTTGAGTTGGGCTTGTTTGCGATCGTGAATATCGGTGTTTGTGCCGATCCACTCAACAATTTCTCCCCCAGCGCCGCGAATTGGGATGGCGCGGGACAAATGCCAGCGTTCCATTTGGTCTACTGCCCGCCGGAGGCGCAGCTCAACTTGATAAACTTCTCCGCTGATTAGACATTCTTCCCAGCGGGCCCAAGATTCTGCCAAATCCGAGGGCGGGACTAGGGATTCCCAATTGCTTTGAGCGGCTTCCTCGTAAGACATTCCCAGATATTCCAACCATTGTTGTTGATTGGTAAAGCGAATTTCCCGGCCGGAGCTTACGTTCCAAATCAGGTGGGGCAGCGACTCAGCCAGGAAGCGGAAGCGGCGGTCGCTTTCTGCTAAGCTTTCTTCGGTTCGTTTGCGATCGTCAATATCAATGCCGATTCCGGCCCATTGCAGCACCTTTCCCTTCCTGTCTTTGACGGGTACAAGTCGCGCTAGATGCCAGCGGTAGGTGTTGTCAAACCGCAGCACCCGACACTCAAATTCGTAGGATTCCCCTGCTTCAATCGCTTTGGTGCGCGTGCCGACAACTGCTGGCAGATCATCAGGATGAAATAATTGCAGCACCGGCGCAGCCAGTGGCAATTGTACTGGCGTGATACCCGTGTAGTTTTTCCAGTGTTGGTTGCAAAACTCTAACCTGCCGTCGGCGGTGTTGATCCACATTAATTCCGGGACGCCATCGGCGAGGGTGCGGTAGAGATTTTCACTTTGCCGCAGTGCTTCTTCTATTTGCTGGCGCTCGGTTTTGTCCTGCATGATTTTCAGGAAACCTTGCATCTCGCCGGCTGCGTCGCGCAGAGGCATTACCAGCCCGCTGCCCCAAAAACGGCTGCCATCTTTGCGGACGTGCCAGCGCTCGTTTTCTGCCTTTCCCTGAGTCAGGGCGATGTGCATTTCTGCTTCCGGCTTTCGGGCAGCAGAGTCTTCTGGGGTGAAGATGATTCGTCCGTGCAGCCCGACGATTTCAGCTTCGGCATAGCCCAGCAATCGCTCTGCGCCTACGTTCCAACTGGTAACCTGTCCGTCGGTGTCGAGGGTGAAGATGGCGTAGTCTTTGGCGCTGTCGAGAATCAACAGCAGGTGGGTTTCACGATCGCGCAGTGCAGCTTCTGCTTGTTTGCGCTTGGTAATGTTGCTGGTGAAGCCGACTATTTTGGTCACTTCACCTTGCTGATTGCGGATCAAACAGCCGCGTTCCCAAACATCGATCCAGCGCCCGTCTTCGTGCCGGACTCGGTACTCGACTTCGTAGCGCTCAACAGTCAAGATTTCTTCCATCTCGGTCTGGAGCCGTGCCAAATCGACGGGATGGATGCGTTCTCTCCACCACTCTGGTGTTGCGGGTGCATCCTCTGGGCAGACACCGACGATCGAGCACAGTCCCTCGGAACGGTAAACTGAGTTTGCTGCCAAATCCCACTCAAACACCATGCCGTCGATCGCCCTTGTAGCTAACTGAAAGCGGTTGTGGCTTTCTTGCAAATCGAGTTCGGCTTGTTTGCGATCGGTAGCATCAAATAATACTCCGATAAACCGCACTGCTTCCCCTGCGCCGTCGTAGAGATAGCGCCCGAACGCGCTCAACCAGCGGATTTCTCCGTTGTCTGCCCGGATGATGCGGTATTGGGGGGAGTAGAGCGATCGCGTTTGCCGAGCTGTTTCTATTTCCTGTAGGACTTGCTTTAAGTCGTCTGGATGCACGCAGTTTTGCCACACAGCTACGCTTACTTCGCCGTCTGGTACTGGTTCGCAGCCCAAAATGCTGAAATGGGTCGCCGACCAAATTACTTGATGTGTTCGCACGTCAAAATCCCAGGTTGCCATGCCTGAGCCTTCGATGGCGACGCTCAAACGTTCTTCGCTTTGTTTTAAGGCAATTTCAGTTTGTTTGCGATCCGTGATATCTGTCAGGGAACCTACGGCCCGCAGGGGATTGCCTGACTCGTCCCAAATTGCTCGCCCTCTGGCTAAAACCCATTTGTAGCGGCCGTCGGGACAGCGAACGCGGTACTCTCCGCAGTAATGTGAGGTTTCTCGATCCAAGTGTTGCTGCCAATTGCTTTGCATTCTCTCCACATCATCGGGATGAATGTAGCTCAAATATTGGCTGAAGTCCTTGACTTCTTCGGGCCCACGTTCCAAAATCTCTAAAAAGCGATCGCTCAAAACAGGGCAATTTGTTTGCAGGTTGTGATCCCAAATGCCGTCGTTGTTGCCGGCACAGGCTAGCTGCCAGCGTTCTTCGCTTTCTCTGAGGGCTTCTTTGGTTTGATTGGCGCGATCGATTTGTATGGCGGCAACGGCAAAGTCTGCTAGGGCGATCGCGATCTGCAAGTCTTCGGCATCGAACTGGCGATCGTCCTCGTGAGATACAATCCATATTGCCCCCAGCGGTTGATTTTCGGCTTGTAGCGGCACAACTAACGCTTCGGCGATCGGCAATTCTAGCTGCTGTAAGTCGGTAAAGTATTGTTCGGGAGCGAAGTAAAGCTGAGGAGTTTGGCGATCGATCGGGGTTCCCGACAAACGCAATTTCCGGGGTGTGTTTTTATGTTCTGCTGCTTCCCAGGCTCCCGCCAAGGCTTCCCAGCGAAATATTTGTTCGGAAGTTGCATTTTCTTCTAGCAAGCAGACTCCGACACTTCCTGCGCCGCACAAATCTTTAGCGATCGCAACGAGTGTTTTGAGCAGCCTGTGCGGTGAGGTTGCCAATTGTCGAGCCAGCGTTTGCAGCGCTCGGTTTTCTGCTTTTTGATCGTGCGATCGAGGGATGCGGCGCGACAGTTCCTCGGCGATCGGAATGTCGGTTAAATTAGTTTGTGGGGTTTGCCAAGCTTCCATCAATTAGTCATCTCTACGTCTTTCGGTCTGAGCTGGCGAGCGTCTATCAGCACGCTGTTAAAGCATCTGCTATATTTATATATTATCTACCCACATAGAGAATATGTGAGCTATCTTGGAAATTACTTTTTAGTTTTCAGGCTAGTTGATTGCCTTGGTTGCCTCTGCTCTTGCCGCCACAATATGCACAATTTTATTCCAGAATCACGCTTTTTTCCATATCTGACTTGGACAGAAATTCAGTCTATGCCGGATAAAGAAAATACTGTGATAATTCAGCCGCTAGGTGCGATCGAACAGCACGGCCCCCATTTGCCTTTAATTGTAGATGCGGCAATTAGCGCGGCAGTTACAGGCAAAGCCCTGGCAAAGTTAGAGGCAAATATTCCCGCCTATGCTTTGCCACCTTTGTACTATGGCAAGTCGAACGAACACTGCCATTTTCCCGGTACAATTATGCTCAGTGCTCAGACACTTTTAGCAGTAATAGGCGAAATTGCAGACAGTATTTATCAGGCTGGATTTCGGAAATTAGTGTTAATGAATGGTCACGGCGGACAGCCGCAGGTGATGGAAATTTCGGCGCGGGATATTCATCAAAAATATCAGGATTTTTCTGTTTTTCCGCTGTTTGTTTGGGGCGTTCCTAATGTTGCTGCTGAATTATTAACTGCGAAGGAGTTGGAGTTTGGGATTCACGCTGGTGATGCAGAAACGAGTTTGATGTTGTCAATTTTGCCCGAACAGGTGAAAATGGAACTGGCTGTTTGCGAGTACCCGCAGGGTTTACCAACAGACAGTTTGCTGAGTATGGAAGGGAATTTGCCTTTTGCTTGGCTGACGCGAGATTTGACTGAAAGCGGTGTGTTGGGCGATGCGACGGCGGCGACGAAAGAAAAGGGCTCTCGTATTCTCGAATCTCTCTCTGACGGCTGGGCACAAGTTATCAAAGATGTGTACAATTTTAGACAGCCGGGAAGTAATTAAGAATTAAGAATTAAAAATCAAAAATTCTTCTAATTTGTGTCAAAATGAGTCTAAGAAATTTTTTGAGTTGGAAAACTAACGATGAGTGTAAATTCTAAATTGCAGCGCGCTTTTGAGCAAGGTCGCGCCCTGAAAATTATCAGCGGTTTAAATAATTTTGATGCCGCCAACGTTGCGGCTGTCGTCAAAGCAGCGGATCTCGGCGGTGCTTCCTTTGTTGATATTGCTGCCGATCGAGATTTGGTATTGATGGCCAAACAGTTGACAAATTTGCCAATTTGTGTATCGGCGGTGGAACCGGAAAAGTTTGTGCCTGCGGTAGAAGCTGGCGCTGATTTGATTGAAATTGGCAACTTTGATGCTTTCTACGCAGAAGGCCGCCGCTTTGAAGCTGAGGAAGTTTTGCAGTTGACTCGCGAAACTCGATCGCTATTTCCAAATATCACTCTTTCTGTGACAGTTCCCCACATTTTGACACTCGACAAACAAGTGCAGTTAGCAATTGAATTAGTCAAAGCTGGCGCTAACATCATCCAAACCGAAGGTGGCACCAGCGCCCAACCAATTCACGCCGGCACCTTGGGATTAATTGAAAAAGCAGCGCCTACTTTGGCCTCCGCCTTTGAAATTTCCCGCGCCGTATCCGTCCCCGTACTCTGCGCTTCCGGTATCTCCAGCGTCACTGCACCCCTCGCTATTGGAGCCGGTGCTGCGGGTGTTGGTGTCGGTTCTGCTGTTAGCCAACTTAATAGCGAAGTGGCGATGATTGCGGCTGTTCGCAGTTTAGTTGAAGCTTTGGCTTTGGTTTCGCGATCGCACTTGCCGGTTTCTATTTAATTAAGAAGGAAGAAGAAGGAAGAAGGAAGAAGGAAGAAGGAAGAAGTAGGAAGAAGGAAGAAGGAAGAAGGAAGAAGGAAGAAGGAAGAAGGAAGAAGGAAGAAGGAAGAAGGAAGATTTTTCCCATCCCCCACTCTCCCACTCTCCCCTTCTCCCACTCTTCCCCTCTTCCCCTCTTCCCATCCCCCACTTTTCCACTTTTCCGCTCTTCCTTAATAATTGAGAAACCACACGGCATAATCATCTAATAACTGATTGTTTCGGGAGATTACATCAACTGATTCTAACTCGAATAAAGGCAACATAAACTTTTGGCGATCGCCGACGCGCTGCACTTCCACAAATATGCCTTCTTCCTGAACCACCAAATCCTCCAACCGATTAATTGTGAATTTATCAGTATAAGAAGGTTGAGTTTTTTTGAGCCTTGCATATTCTTTTTTGCTGCCCGAACCCATTGTATATTCTTCTTCCCATTCAAACTCTTCTATGCCGGTAACGTGGCAGGGAAGTTGAATGTTTTGCTTGATGTACTCTAGGTATTTGACTGAATTTTTTAGAGTACAATCAATATTTTTAGAACCCAAAATTTTGCTAATTTTAGTTTCAAATTGGTTGGTATTAAATGGGATATTTTTATCGAGATGCGCTAACATTTCTGGATCGAACCCCGCTCTCAATTCGGATAATTCCTCCAGCAGGCTCTGAAAGTCGTTGACCGGTTTCGGTCTTCTGCCTGCTACAATGGTTTCATCAAGCTGAACTGGAGGAAGTTCGGATTGTGAAGGAAGGGATTGGCTTTGATCGGGGCGATCGTCCACTTTAGACTTGTTAACTTTAGACTTGTTAACTTTAGGCTGGTTAAGTTTAGGCTTGTTAAATTTAGGCATCGCTCGGTCTCGCTGGCTCGGTTTATCAATAAAGTATATCTTGGCAGAAGTACATTCGTGTCTGATAGGAGGAATCTGTAATGCAACTACTGAAATCGCCTGATGAATCGCCAGTCTATCAAGGACAATTCGGCGAATTTACGATTACTCAAAACGATCGCACGGGAGTGTTGATTTACCGCGCTGGATTGGGGGTGGCGGCGCTGTGTTTTGCGATCGGCGCTACTCTGGTGCTGCAACAGGGCGACAACCCGATGGCAATCCAAGCTGTAACGCCTGTTTTTGCTTGTTTCTGGATAGCTTTAGGCGTCAGCTTGGCAACTATTCACATTTACATGATTGCGCTGCACCGAACACTACAGGCGTTTTGGGCGATCGGCGGCGCAGCAGCACTTTTTGTCGCCGTACAAAGCAGCGAACCCTTAGCTTTAGCAGTGTACGAACATCCAGCCACGTTGTGGGGAATTGGCTTTACTTTTGCAGCCTTAAATGGCATTTATTTTAAGGAAGCATTCTGCTTTAATCGCCTAGAAACTAAGTTTTTGACTCCGGGAGTCCCGCTCTTAATCTTAGGACATATTTTCGGCTTTTTGTCAGCGGAAAATGAACAATTTTTGCTGGCATTTTGGGCTGCTTTGTTTATCATCTTTGCTGTGCGTAAGTTTTTTCAACCAATGCCGCAGGATATCGGGGATAAAAGCGTTTTTGAGTATCTGAAACACCAATAATTTGGGAATGGGGCATTGGGCATTGGGAAATTATTCACTTTCCCAGTATTTCCCTCTTCCCCAGTCTCGCCGAATCTGCCTCCATACCCGAAAATATCTAGATCGAGTTAAAATGAGAATTCGTCTAATCCGTCGTCGAGAAATGTGGGTAATTACCAGGGAAGGTTGGGTAATTGCAAGCACGGGATTGATAATTTTAATGCTCTTAATTATTACAAGTATCCATCCATTCTTGGCGGTCAATGCGCCGATTAAAGCAGATATATTGGTTGTCGAAGGCTGGTTGCCGGATTATGCGATCGAAAGTGCGATCGCCGAATTCAAAAAAGGCGAATACCGCCAATTAGTTACCACAGGAGTTCCTTTAAGTAAAGGCTACTATCTTGCTGAATATAAAAATTATGCCGAACTAGCTGCCGCGACTTGTATTGCGCTAGGATTTGATAAAAACAAAGTAGTAGCAGTACCAGCAGCGAGTGTTCTCAAACACCGCACTGCTGCTTCTGCGATCGCCCTTCGAGATTGGTTTTCTACTTCAGGTTTAAAAGTTAACTCAATTAATCTTTATTCCTTTGGCCCTCACGCCCGCAGAAGTTGGATTGTTTTCAAAGAAGTGCTGAATCCTGACATTAAAGTCGGGATTATAGCGGCGGAACCGCAAGATTACAACTCACAAGAATGGTGGAAATCGAGCGAAGGTTTTCGGACTGTTATCGGAGAAATTATTGCTTATATTTACGCCCGTTTCGTAGATTGGAAAACCTAGCCAGTAATTGTCAATTTTTCTCTTAATTCCCTTCGCGTTCTTCGCGCCTTCGCAGTTTGTAAAAAAAACATTTATATAACAGTTTTAAATCCGTGGAAATACAGAACACGGCAGTGCCGTTTCCCTACCCTGGCATCTGTGAAAATACAGGACACGGCAGTGCCATTTCCCTACCCAAGGAATACAAAACACGGCAGTGCCGTTTCCCTACTATATTCAACCAAAAATGATAAAATTATTCTCAGATAAGTTGAGGGCAACTCATTGTTAGAAGAACGCGCTTACTGGTTAGCATGGTCGCAAATTAACGGAATCGGGCCGATTTTGTTGCAAAGATTGCACCAAAATTTCAATAGTTTGGCAGAAGCTTGGACGGCAAAACCAGTAGATTTAATGCGAATCGAGGGGTTCGGGAAGCAGATAATTGAAACCATTGTGCAAGAACGCACTAAACTCAATCCCGAAGAATTTATCGAAAAACATCTTATAAAAAATCCCTGTTTTTGGACGCCTGCCGATCCAGATTATCCCCGCTTATTATTGGAAATTCCCAATCCGCCACCAGTGTTGTATTATCGTGGTTTAGTTGATGTAAAAGAGAATCAAGGAATTACGCCTACTGTGGCAATTGTTGGTACTCGCAGCCCTTCGGAATACGGCAGAAAGTGGACTCGCAAATTTAGTACGGCTTTGGCTAGAAGCGGTTTTACTGTGGTTTCGGGATTGGCTGCGGGCATTGATACAGAGGCTCATACAGGCTGTTTGGAGGCGGGAGGAAGGACTTTTGCAGTAGTGGGGACGGGAGTAGATATTGTATATCCTAAACAAAATGAGAGGTTGTGCGATCGCATCTTGCAGCAGGGATTGGTAATTAGTGAATATCCGGCGGGCACTCAACCGAATAAAACTAATTTTCCCCGCCGAAATCGGATAATTGCTGGCTTAAGCCGTGCTACAATTGTGATAGAAGCTCCGCATAAATCGGGGGCGTTAATTACTGCTTATCAAGCGAATGATTTTTGCCGAGATGTGTATGTTTTGACGGCAAGATTGGATGACGAGCGTTCGTTTGGGTGTTTGGAATTGCTGAGTAAAGGTGCTCATCCGATTCTGCCGAATAGCGATCGACTCTTAAGCGAAGACAGGTTGTTGGAAATGCTCGGAGCTATGCCAAAATTGGATAATGCCGAGCAGTTGTCGCTATTTCCTCCAAATCTGACGGTTGAGAAGCAAGGGCCGCCGTTGGAGCCGGAGTTGGCGATGGTGTTAAGTGCGATCGCATCTGGCCCGATTTCTTTTGATGTAATTGTCGAAACAGCGGGATTAGAAGCGGGGACGGTTTCTAGTATACTTTTGCAGTTGGAATTGTTGGGATTAGTTTCGCAGTTGCCGGGAATGCGATATCAGCGATGCTGATGTGAAAAAAAACTGGGCGGTTGAAACCGCGTCTACACAGACAAAATCCGCCTGCGCGGATTGAAGATTATTCGGCGGTTGAAACCGCGTCTACACAGACAAAATCCGCCTGGGTGGATTGAAGGCAACAAAGGACACGGCATTGCCGTTTCCCTAACCCAAAATAATCTATTTTCCTCGCTCGGATGTAAGCATCACGCGATCGATTGTAGGGACATAGCACAGCCGTATCCTGATTTCGGGTAATGGGTAAAATCAACCGGATTGGATGATGAAATTGCCCGATTGGGCGATCGGATATAACGATCGAGAAAACGGCAATTGAGGACACGGCAACAGCGCAATTGGTGTCAAATTAAGGTAAAACCGATACTCCGACAGGGAATGAATTCCCTGTCTCAAAGCTAAAGTCCTCTGAAGAGGACTGAAGAACTCATTAGTCCTCTTCAGAGGACTTTAGCTATTAGACAGGGGTTTCAACCCCTGGCGGACTGACGGATGAGCGAGAAGACTAACGGACTAAAAACTTAAGTTGACACTAATGGGCAATGCCGTTTCTCTACGCAATCTTAAAGCAATCCGAAATTAACAGCACTAATACTGCTAGTAGAAACTCCACTGAGAGAAGCTAAAATCTCCCCTGTTTGTGCCAACCGGATTAAAGTCGAACCGCTATCTTGAGCAATTGCCAATTGCGAGAAACTCAAGCCGTTACCCAATACTAACAAGTCTTTACCGACTTCAAAATCGGTAATCGTATCAGTACCGGAATTGGTAGAGAGTAGGAACTTATCTACTCCCATTCCTCCTATCAAACTATCAATTCCCAAACCGCCATTCAGCAAATCATCGCCCTTACCTCCGTAAAGAATATCATTACCATCATCGCCGTTCAAAATGTCAGTACCACGGTTGCCAAATAAAGCATCATCACCGCTACTTCCCAGGATGGTATCGCTACCTTTGCCACCGAAAATAGTGTCATTCCCCAGAACTCCATCGAGGGAATCATTGCCCCTCATGCCCATCAACACATTATTCCCGCTGTCGCCCGTCAGGATATCGTCGCCATTAGTACCGAGAATTGCATTCGGGGAATTGCTGCCCAAATCAGCATCGCCGCTGACTACAGGAGTTGCAATCCCAGCCGGCAATACTACAGCTTCAATTCTGCTATCTAAAGCAGTACCTGTATTGTCAGCAACTAGCTGAGAAATAGGTTTATTTCCGCTACCAACTTCTTTGAAGTCTTGAGTGGTAGGGCCCAAGGCTACTTGTTGGAGGCGGGCAAGTGATTCAGGAATTGATGTTGCTGTGGGGTTGGAGACAGCGCTATCAATGCGTTGATTGGCTGTTGCCATTACAGTCGCTGCTTGCGATGTAATTTGGCTGACTTGTTGACTGTTGAAACTGGGGTCTATTTGCTGGATTTTCCCGGCAGCTTGCTGAATGATTGGTTCTAAGGCTGCTGCATTGCTGAGGTTTAAGACTGTACCAGATTCAATTTGATTGGTAATTGAACTGACAACAGCCTTGACAAGATCGTGACTAGCTGCACTGGAAGCACCATCAATCAAACCGCTAGTTTGGGTGATGAAGTTTTGGACTTTCACCATTTCGGATAAGACTTGGACGCCGCCGGGTACGTTGTTGTTGGTAGCTTCTATGGGATCGAAGCTAGTTAGGTCAACATCGGCGGGGAGAGAAAGGGCGGCTTTGACTAAAGATTGTGCTTCTTCTGGTGCAATTCCTTTGTCGATTAAGTCGGCGATTAAGGTGGTTAGGAGGGTGACGACACTCGCATCTGGTGGTGCGGTGACTGGTGTTTCTAGGGGTAAGCCGGTGGCGGTGTCAATGCCTCCAATTGCAACTAAATTGCCTTCTTCTGGGTCGATTTCTCCGTTTTTGTTGGTGTCGAATGTCTCGAAGGGGATGTTGAGATTGAATTTACCGTTGGCGTCGGTAGTTGTTGATGGTTCGTTGGGATCTTTGATGCCGTTTTTGTTGGCATCGAGGAACACACTTGCACCCGATATGTAGCCGTCAATGACAGTACCTCCAAAGCTGCTGTCATTCATAATCAGTCTGATCATATCGCTGGCAGTGGCACCGGCTCTGTCTTTTGCTGTTAACTTAATATTGAAATCTTGAGGTTGAGAATTTGTGCCATTGAAAGTGCGAGTATCTGGATCGAAAATGAGCCAATCAGGTAAAGGATCGCCATTTTCAAGAGTTGCTGTGTAGGTAAGCGTGTCACCTAGATCGGGATCTGTGAAAGTGTTAGACGGAAATTGGTAGTTGAATGTGGAGGGGTCGTTGCTTACAGTTTTGAACTCGTAATGCCAAGGGGTTGTATCGGGGCCGTAGTTGAGGACAGGCGGGTTGTTGCGCTCGTTGTCCGCGATCGTCACAGTAGCAGTAGAGGGCTCGCCTACCTTTTGGGGGTAGGCAGTATTTTCTAAGGTGATAACTACTTTTTCGTCGCCTTCTACTAGGCTGTCATCGCCGACATTGACAACCATATTGACGCTGCGTTTACCCGCTGGAATGGTGACAAAGTTGTAGTTGCTGGACAGGTTACTGGGTAACGGCTTAGGGGGTTCGGAATCTGAAACCAATTCATAATCTTGAGCACCAAAAGGATATGAACCTGGTAGAGCAAGGTTGTTTTGATTACTATATGATTCATCTGACACATCGAACCCCTTGAACCTGTAGGAGACACCCAGCGGATCAGCTAGGCTGCCACCAGTACGGGTAATAGTGAATTTTCCGGGATTCGCGGTCGTGGGTCCATCCCAACGTGTTTCCGCTGCATTAGCATCCGTAGCGGTGATGGTGACGGTTGGTTGGAAATTGCGATTGCTGACTGTAAAAGGTTGTCCCTCGACAAACGGTGAACCCGCCCAAGCACTGTCGATCGCCTGTACACTCCAGTAATAAGTTTGTCCAGGGATTAAGTTATCTGGTTTTAACAGCCAATTAGGCCAGTAGGAATTGGTGGGGCTGTTGGGGTTGCCTTGATGGACATTTCCCAACTGCACTACTTGCCGAGTCCCGTCATCACTGGACATTGGGCCAACAATGTACTCTTTAATAGGGTCGCCACCGGGAGTGGGATTGGGACGAGTAGTCCAAACTCGCAGATTGTAGCTTAAACCCTGATTTGGAGTTTGATCGTCGATCGGATTCCCCCATCCTTGGGGCAAACTTAAGATAACTCCTTCCTGAGTAATCAGAGGATGAGGAGAATTTAAAACTTGAGGTGCAGAAGGTGGCGTGTTCGCATCAGGGGTGTTGTTGCGGTAGATTTTGACAAAGCTGCCACTGCTAGGTGAATTATCTTTTGTCGTGAGTGCAATATCTAGTCTGCCGTCCTCGTCATAGTCTCCCCAAGAACTCGGGCTGGAAACATTATTAGGCAGCCCTGTATTGGTGATGGATGTAAAATCGCCATACTTATCTTCGCGATTTTTATCTTGTTGGTAAACTTTGGCGATGCCACCCAAATTTTCCCATTCATTTAGCAGGATATCCAGCTTGCCATCGTTGTCGTAGTCTCCCCAAGCACCGAAAGCAGCACCCGGCCCCGATGGAATCCAACGTTCCTTAAACGTAGTAGTATTCCATTCGCTCTGGAGCACTGTGGTAAAGCTAAAGGGCGACAACCCAACCTTTCCACCTGTTAGCAAGATATCTAGTTTGCCATCGTTGTTGGAGTCTCCGAATGCACCGTAATCAATAGGGTAGTGAGGGATTTGATTTGGCAGCAGTGAATTGCTCTCTTCGGTAAAGCCATTGCCAGTGTTGCGATACAACTTTGCGACGTAAATTGCTAAACCGTTGTCCCTTTTTAAACCGGTGTCGCCTGCCAGCAAGATATCGATTTTGCCATCGTTGTTGTAGTCTCCCCAAGCGGCATTGCCAATAACACCGGGCAAGCTAGCCCCAGTCTCTTCCTCAAAATCGTTACCGAAGGAAAAGACACTACTGTCGTTAGAGAAACTAGAGAAACTACCGTTGTTGCGGAACACTTTGGCGATGTAGCCTGAAGTTGTGTCGCCTGTGAGTAGGAGATCCTGTTGGCCATCGTTGTTGTAGTCTCCCCAAGCTGCGGAACCGTTGAAAATACCAGGCAGCTTTGCCTTGCTGCCTTGAAATATAGAGTCCGTCTGTGGAACCCAGGACGGATTGTTATTAATCTTTTGGTTAACGTACAGTCTAGTGATGGGGATGTAGCTCGGCGTAGCATAGGGGTTTGTCTGTGTTGGATCAGTTATTACCCCTGTGAGCAAGATATCGAGATCACCATCATTGTCGCTGTCTCCCCAGGTAGCAGAAGGTTTGGAATCATGATTCTTCCCATTTTCCTGGATCTCGCCTCCATAAACGGTAGGGAGATTTATATCAATTAGTTTAAAGCCTTGATCACGTTCGTTGCTGTACACTTTCGGGATGTATTGCGATCGGGGAAAAGAAACTGAGTAGTTTGGTGAACCAAGTTCTTCCATCACCAACAGATCCAAATCGCCGTCATTGTCGTAGTCTCCCCACGCATTAGGGCCGACATAACCAGGTATCGTCTGATCGGCGAGTTCGGTGAACTTTGGGGCCGACGCCACTAGATCGACAGTTCCGCCAGATTGAGGTAGATCGTTAGATATCGGTATTCCGAGGGGAGTTTCGTTAGAGCTCGGTATGGTGTTACCCCTGTTAACAACAGTGGCATCCGGTGCATCAAGGCCGTTGTAGTTACTATCCGCACTCACAGCAGGGGCAGTCACAATCTGATAAGTCTTATCGCCGTCAAATACTCGATCGTCCACCCCCGTTATCGTAATAGTCTGCCACTGATTCCAATTAGCAGAATTGAAGGTAATTGATTCCGTCGAAATTACTCCCTCTGCCTCATTGCTGCTACGCAAACCAATCGTTACATCCGCAGTAGGTTGGCTGTTGAGTCTGATGGTGAATTGGTCTGTGCCACCAGCTTCTGTAGTTACTAATCCCGATGCCGGACTAATAACAATGCCAGGACTTCCTACTGGCGGATTGACTACTGGCGGATTGACTACTGGCGGATTGACTACTGGCGGATTGACTACTGGCGGATTGACTACTGGCGGATTGACT
>NZ_JAUBTR010000050.1:0-3782 GCF_036705045.1 Microcoleus sp. BR0-C5 | reverse complement strand
ACTGGCGGTGCAGTGTCGTTATCCGTAATCGCCACCGTCACCCCTGGAACCACAACCACATTATACTTAGCATCACCCCCACTCACACTGTGAGTGATAGTACCGCTGTGCGCGCCTTCGACAATCGTATCGTCAACAGCCTTCACCGTAACGGGTTGAGTCTGCGCCCAATTATCCGCAGTGAAAGTGAGAGGGGCGATCGCTTCAATCTGCTCACCTGTTGTGAGAGTGATAGTTACAGGCGCGCTCGGCTGGCTGTTGAGTTTGACTGTATAACTGCCATCCGCGCCGCCTTCTGTAGCAGTTGTTTGCGTGGGAGAAATGCTGACACCTGCTGTGTCGTTGTCGGTAATCGCTACATTTACATCCTGAATTGTCGTGCCGCTATACTTAGTGTCGGTACTGGTAACAGTGTGAGCGATCGTCCCGCTGTGCGTACCTTCGGCTTTGCTATCGTCGGTAGCGGTGACAGTGACAGTTTTCGCAACATTCCAGTTAGTGCTGTCAAAGATAATTGGGGCGATCGCATTTATTTCACTTCCAGCATTCAAGTTAATGGTAACAGGGGCGATCGGCTGCGATGTTAATTTGAGTTCATAACTGCCCGTCGCGCCACCTTCTGTAGCAGTTGTTGCCGTGGGAGTAATAGAAATACCAGCCGTATCATTGTCCTTATTGCTAAGGCTAACATCCGCTACATCTTTGTTGCTATAAATCGGATCTGTACTAACAGTAGCAGCCGTGACTATTTTGTAGCCAATATCGCCGTCAACAATGCTATCGTTAACCCCAGTTACTGTTACTGGTTGCGGTGTATCCCAGTTAGCCGGAGTGAAAGTTAAACTATTAGTCGAAACTGTTCCCTCGGCAACATTGTCACTGGTCAAACCGATAGTCACATCAGCAGTTGGCTGAGTATTCAGAACCACAGTAAAGTTAGCCTTGGTGCCATCTTCACCAGTAGTTAATCCCCCCGTCGGATTCACCGTAATTCCCGGAGTTTCATTGTCACTGTTGGTGACTTCGACATCATCAGGATCGAGGTTATTGTAATTAACATCGGTACTCACAGCAGCAGCCGTGACAATTTTGTAAGGTTTAGGGCCATCAGCTACTAAATCGTCAACACCAGTCACCGTTATTGTTTGCGGTTGATTGTAGTTAGCCGGAGTGAAAGTTAAACTATTAGTCGAAACTGTTCCTTCTGCAACATTGTCACTCCTCAAACCGATGGTAACGTCACCAGTTGGTGCAGCGTTTAATTTGACTGTAAATTCTGCCTTACCGCCAACTTCTGTTGTTGATATTGCCTTTGGACTGACTGTGATGCCGGCAGTATCATCATTAGTAATAGTGGTGGTAGCGGTAGCCGTCGCAATAGTGGGTGCGCCACCCGGTGAAACTGAATTTGATAAAGTAATGGCAACAGTTTCATCCGGTTCTATATTGCCATCTCCCAACACATCCAAAGTAATAGTTTTGGATGTTTCACCCTCGGCAAAACTGATTTTACCACTGGCAGCAGTTGCCCCAGAAGTGCCGCCGATATTGTTGTAATCAGTGCCGTTTGTCGCAGTGCCGGTAATGGCATAATCTACTGTACTCCAAAGTTCCGTGCTGCCGCTGCGAGTAATAGTAAATGTGGCAGGAGTAGCGCCGGAATTCCCTTCGGTAACGGTGGGATTGTCTGCGACAATTGAGTAAGAACTATTCCTATCCAATATTGCCAGTGTCACTTGACTCGTAACGCCGGCAACACCGCCTGTAATGGCACCCAAATTGAGAACTAACTGTTCGTTACTGTCAACGATATTGTCGGCTTTGATGGTAACTGCCACAGTTTGAGTGAGTGCAGCACCAGTCGCCCCGGCAGGGAAAGTAACAGTAGTAGGCGAAATTGTGTAATCAGCATCTTGGGTAGCTGTGCTGCTGGGATCGATGACAATTGGTACAACTACATCGGTGAGGGGTGTGCCGCCGCCCAGAGTAAGAGTGACATTAATTACTGTGTCGGTAGCGCTTTCATTAACAGGGATGTTGCTGCTGTATTTGGAAGTGTCAAAACTGACCCTATTGGGTGTATTTAGCAGCACCGAAATGTTACCTGAACCGTTGTTCGCTACTGCCAAATCCGGGAGAGTGTCAGCATTAAAGTTGCCTGAAATAATGGAAGTTGGACTTGTCCCCGCAGCAAAGTTAATGGGTGCACTAAAACCGCCACTGCCATTGCCTACTAAAATTGCAGCGCCGCTGGTTCCTGTTACTGCTAAGTCAAGTCTGCCATCTCCGCTAAAGTCTTCCACAACAATGCTGTTAAGCCCGGCCCCTGCGTTAACAGTAGTGGCCGGGCCAAAGCCACCAGTGCCATTTCCCAATAGAATTGACACACTGTTAGAGCCACCGTTAACTGTGGCCAAGTCGAGGTAAGTGTCTCCGTTAAAGTCCCCAGTGGCGATCGAATTTGGACCTTGCTCAACCTCAAAGTTAGTAGCTTCACCAAATCCGCCCGTGCCATTTCCTAATAGAATTGAGACATTATTAGAGAGGCTGTTGGCAACGGCTAAGTCGGCGAAACTGTCAGCGTTAAAGTTGCCTACAACAACGGAACCAGGAATCGCACCAACATTGAAATTAGTGGCAGCGCCAAAGCTGCCAGCACCGTTTCCCAACAAAATTGAGACACTACCAGAAGCACCTTGAGGGTTAGCGTTTACCACCGCTAAATCGAGGAAAGTGTCCGCGTTAAAGTTTCCGACAGCTATTGAAAGGGGAGTATTACCCACAGTGAAATCATTGCCTACATAGAAGCCACCAGTGCCATTTGCTAACAGAATTGAGATATTACTACTATTTACTACTGCTAAGTCGGGGAAGTTGTCATCGTTAAATAGTCCCGAGGTGACGGAAACGGGACTTGAACCTACGGCAAAATTGGTAGCTGTGCCAAAACCACCTGTGCCATTCCCTAACAAAATTGAAACGTTGTCGTCATTCTGGCTTGTCACTACCAAGTCTGGGAAGGTATCAGCGTTGAAATCCCCTACATTAATACCTTTGGGACTTAACCCCGCGCCAAAATTAGTCGCATCACCCAAGGTGTTCAAAACATACTCGTAACCCGCTAACACTTCGGCTTCAAATACCAGTGGCGTTTCTATTTTCCCGGTTCTGACTTCCAGTTCCCAGTCCCCACCCTTTGCCGCGCTTCCGGTGAGGTTTTTGGAAGCTGCAACATTGGCATTTGTGAGTTGGGCGATGCGCTGGATGAAGGCTACACCGTCTATATCTCTCGCCTGTTTATCATCTATGGCGCATTCATCATCTATGGCGTATTCATCCGATCCGCCGGGGGTTGAAACCCCCGTCTCATAGCGAAAGTCCTCTAAAGAGGACTCAATAGCCGCCTTGTTTCCAGTCGGTTTCAACCGACTTGAGCTTTGAGCCAGGGAATTCATTCCCAGGCGGACTTTCCCAGAAGCGCGAGGTGCTGATGCCACATTACAACCATAAATCAGAATGTCGGCACCCAGAGTTAAAGAACTGGGCCACTCCTGCAATTGCTGGGAATAAGCTTCCAGATTATCTAAACTCAAGCTACCGCTGCCGAGTTGCAAGCTGCCGGGACTGCCGTGAGAAATGATGTGAATGCTGTCAATATTGCTGCGAAGAGCTAAAATTTCAGTAATTTGGTCGATCGCATCTCGGTTCCCATCCAAAACGACTACTTCCGTACCCGGTTTTACCCCAGCGACTAAACTTTGATAATTTTCAACTTTCGGATC
>NZ_JAUBTR010000049.1:8077-52991 GCF_036705045.1 Microcoleus sp. BR0-C5 | reverse complement strand
TGGCTGGAAGGGCTATGTACGGGCTTTCACCGTGATTCACGCTTCAACGAATCGCACGGGCATTCTTTCTGTGCTTGTTGGAAGTAGTCTAGAATCCGCTCGTAGCCAATAAGGTGGTCTGCGGTGGTACTTGCTGTGAGTGGATTAGATTTTTCGCTCATCTCTCGCTCCCTACTCTGATAGTGCTGATTTCGACTGATGCACTCAGCCTACAGCAACTCGCTCAGTGTTCGCTCAAATCAAAAACAGGACTTTCAGAGTGGGTGCAAAAAATGGCTAGAACGACGGAAATTCGTAATTCAAGAGCGAGGCTTTGATTCAAGTCCTGCCGTACCCGTTAACTAAACCTAATAGCATCAACGCTTTGAGCCGTTCTTTACCGCAAAGTAGAGAGCGGCTCAAACCTTATTTGTTTCGCAGTTGTTTCGCATTTTGTTTCGCACAACAAATGCGAAACAACTGCCTATCTGGGTCAGGGGGTATCCCGCCATCCTGCCGGTAGACACGGGTCAACTCTGCGAGCCAAGTATTTTCAAAAGCGCCTCCACATCTGCCAAGTCGGCCCTCGACTTTTTGCGCTGCGCTTTCAACTTGTTAAGCAGGTCGGCCGGCTCTGGAAATTCTGCGACGGTCGGAGCCGAGTTTTTATTTTCGGCGTCTGGCATCCGAAACAAATCCTTAAAAAGGCCCCACCTGCAAAACTGGGCGAATCTGCCGGCTTCTGGCCGATCGACACTGGTACTCTTCTGAGTATAGGTTTGCCACAGCCGATGTGATATCATAAAAAGTCTATTGTGTCAATAGCCGAGATCCTGCGATGTTCAAACAGCACAAGCAGCAGGTTGTGGGCCGAGTAGCCCTCAGAGGTTATCCTTAGTAATCAGGCTAGTTTCCGACAGGTTTGGATATGTTCCCAACAACTCTATTTCATGTTCCCCAAAATTTAATGCTATTACTCGACCGCAGCGCGATCGACCAATTAAAGCCCCTATTGGCGCAAGCAACCGGAATGCCTATAGTTGCATCGGAAAATACGGCAACAATTGCGCTCGTATTGGTTGCTCTGGGAATTCTGGGTTGGGGATTTTATCGCGCCAGACCTTTTGGCAAACTGGGAATTTTGGCTTGGTTGCAGTCTGTTGCGCTGATGAGTCCCTGGCTGCTGTTCTTTGGTTTGTTCGCCGCCGGAATTTACCTCAATCTAGTGGCGGTATTGTTGCTGCTAGTGGCATCGACGGGATTGTACATTTATCTGGGCCGGCAATTGCGTAAGGCTGCATCTGATGCAGTGCTGCCGCGGCCGGATGCTGCTGAGGTAAAGTCCCAAAGCGATGCTTTCTCGGCCCCTGAGTCGCAGCGAACACCAGGCCCAGAAACCATTAAGATCGTCACCTCGTCGCCTGCGAATAATGAATTACAAATTATTCCCGTTCCAGTGGAAGACCTCAAGGCAATTAAAGGCATCTTTGGAATTGATACTTTCTTTGCCACAGAAACGATTCCCTATCAAGATGGGGTAATTCTCAAAGGGAATCTCCGGGGAGACCCAGAACAAGTACACTCACGTTTGACGGTAAGTTTGGAAGAAAGATTAAACGATCGCTACCGCCTATTTTTAGTAGAAAATCAGGACGACAAGCCCGTAGTTATTATCTTGCCCAGCACCAACGACCCGCAGCCAACAACCGTGTCTCAAAAAATCCTAGCAGTCGTGCTGCTGCTGGCAACAATTGCTACTAGCTTAGAGACAGGCGGTTTGCTGCTAGGTTTCGATTTCTTTAACTCGCCGGCTAGATATCTAGAAGTTCTGCCAATTGCCGTCGGAATTTGGGCGGTTTTAGGCTCTGGCGAAATTGCTCGCCGAGTGCTGGCAAATCGGTACAAGGTTGGCTTGAGTTGGCCGTTTTTTATACCAACTTTGCAGATAGGTTGTTTTGGAGCGATCGACCGTTTTGAGTCGCTGCTGCCCAACCGTAAAGTTTTGTTTGACATCGCTTTTGCCGGGTCAGCGGCTGGGGGAATAGTTTCTTTGCTAATGCTGGTAACGGGTTTGCTGCTGTCTCACCCCGGCAGTTTGTTTCAAATTCCTGCAGAATTTTTCAAGGGCTCGGTTTTGGTGGGAACTTTGGCAAAAGTGGTTTTGGGTTCGGCGTTGCAGCAGCAGATTGTTGACGTTCACCCGCTGGTAGTTATCGGTTGGTTGGGCTTGGTAATAACGGCGATTAATTTGATGCCGGCGGGACAGTTGGACGGGGGTAGAATCGTGCAAGCCATCTACGGTCGGAAAATAGCCAGTCGCACTACTTTGGCGACTTTTGTGGTGCTGGCTATCGTTTCTTTAGTTAATCCTTTGGCTCTGTATTGGGCGATCGTGATTCTGATTTTACAGCGGAATCTGGAGCGGCCGAGCCTCAACGAGCTGACTGAGCCTGACGACGCTCGCGCGGCTTTAGGTTTGCTAGCTTTGTTCTTGATGATTGCTGCCCTGTTGCCGTTGACTCCGGCTTTGGCTGGTCGTCTGGGAATCGGGAACTAACAGTAGCAGCGTGGCTGTGGTAATAGGCTCTTGGGTTGCGGTAAATTAGTGGAATATAGGAATTGAGCGATCGAACTGGGAACTGAAGGGCGATCGGGTTCCTAACTACTAATTTCCAATTAAAACCCCCGCCCGGGGCAATTTATCTATTACCAAAAGTTGATTTTTTTATATCCCAAAATTTGTTTAAACTTGAGCGATTAAGTTTAAATAACTTATCTAAGCCTATAGGATAAAGTCATGGCTAATCAACTTCCTCCTGTATTGGTAACTTTTGATGCAGATGTTTTAATGACAGGCAGAACCCAAGTGTGGCAAGAATATGCCAAGGTGGGAACTTGCTATATCCCGGAAGTAGTGTACGACGAAATAGATCGTCTGACAGGGCAAGCGGTGGAAAAAGCTCAAGAGCAAGTAGCTAGAGAGTTTATGCGATTTTTTGCCGACAGTGGTTGGATTGCAACTGACGCTCAGGAAACACACCGAGCTCTCGAACCTTCGATCAAAAATCAAAGCAAGCCAGCAATGCTGGTAGTGGCGACGGCTCAGTGCGTTTACGGTTTGGCTCAGGAACACCCGGAGGCATTGGTTATTTTTGTGTCCAACAGCCAGCCTCTGCTGAAGCGGCTGGCTTCTGTAGGCGCTACGAATCTCTGCGGGATTACCGGGGCGATGCTGTTAAATTGGGCGAGGAAAGGGGAACGCCCGCCGGCGGCGACTCACCAATTGCAAACTTTGATGCGTACCCTCGCCGAACGCAAATCGACTCAGCGCCCTAACAGCAGAATTCAGGATGCTGCTGTTGGCCAAACGGGGGCTTCTGCTAGCAAGTTAACGGGAACCCGCGGCGCTTCTGAGCTAAAGTCGCCCAGCAGTTTTACTAAAACTAATAAAACGGGTTTGACTCAGAAGCGCAGTGCGAGTTCGCGCCCCAAAACGCCGCCCCGCAATCGCGAGGAGTCGAGAGATTACGAGCCGGCTGTATATCGCATGAAACATATTACACCTCCGAAAAAAAGGGACAGCAGTTTTCTGTCAACTGTGTTCAATTTTTTGGGAGCGTTATTTTTCTTGACGGTAGCGGTAGGTATTTTGTGGCGAGTGTTCGATGTTAGGGGTTTTAGAAAGACTTTTGTGCCGGCTCTACCACAGCCTGTGCAACAATTTGTTAAGTCGATCGATCGACCCTAAATAATCTAGTTTGCTGAAAATTCTACCTTCAGATCCGGCTGACTTCTGCCTTCGGAAACTGGGATAGCACGCTTGGTTAACAAATCAGTTCGCTCCCCTAAATATAGCGGTAAGCTGCTTGTGGCGCACCCTACGGTTAGAATTTCTGACCTTAGTCCGCTGGGAATTTTCAACTGCTACTATCACAACAGAAGACGAACGCTTCACTTTAGTGCTCCAAAAATCCATCGCCATGCTGAACGGGAACGAAATAATTAGTGGATTAGCACTGGCTTTTGCGGGTTTTGCGTATGCTTTAGTATTTTTTGTTATTCTTCCCTTCAGACAGTACGATTATGCAGCACCCCTTGGGGCTATAGCAATGGCGATCGCCCTTACTATAGCAATGAATTGGCTACTATCTGCATCGTTGCTAACTGGCTGGAGTTGGGTGGCTGCATTATTTGGTTTTCAAGTAGCCCTGATGTTTTTTGGTAGCGTGTTTCTGGAAGATGGGCTGTACCTCCCAAATTTGTTGTTTTTTGGAACTATGTGCGTAGGATATGCGAGCGTTTATACCAGTTTTTCACAACAAAAAACACTGGTAATTGTGGGTTTATGTACAGTATTTTTCCTAGCTTCAATGTACTTATTTTTGATGGGCGGTTATGTGATCAAAGGCAAAAATCCGTTTCAGGGTTCTTCTACCCAGATGCGGCCGCTGTTGAATCAAAGGGTAGAAATTATCACCGACAATCCCAAACAATTTTATTTGAATGGTAAAACTGGCGAGCTCACGCATATTGACCGTTATGAGGTGACTGTGAAACTAGATTCTGCAGGAGACGAGAGATTGATGTGGCCCTATGTCAATGTTTGGTGGCAGGATATCAAGGCTACTAGCGAACAGAAATCGCAGTAATTTATATCGTTTTCGCTGGGAGCGGAATAATAAAATAGAGTCAACACTTACAGCATATTCCATGTAGATGTGGTACACACAAGAAGAGCGATCGCCCGTGTAAGGTGCGGATACACCCGTCAATCTATAAGTTTTATCGACCAATATTTCGCAGATCCGCACCCTACAGATTAACGCCACACAATATAGCTTTATAGTGTACTTCATGAACCTGGAACAGGCTGTAACACTCAACCATTCAGTTTTTCGACCCCTAGTAAACAGTCAACAGCCAGCAGTCAACAGTCAACAGTCAACAATCATGATGAGTGCAACCGAAATTGATATCATTCACTATTTAAAGCTGGTGCTGTTCCTTCCACAGGTCGAATAATGACCGATTTATTAGTAGATTGTTGCTGAAAAAGTGCCTTGAGTGCCAAGTCAAGAGTTTCTGCCATGACGATGCGGTTTTCGTAGGCAGCAATAACTCTGATTAAAGTCGGCAAACTATTGCGTTCGGCTTCTAAGTAAAGAGGTTCCACATACAGTAAAGATTGTTCAATGGGAATTACTAATAAGTTTCCTTGAATTGCTTTGGAACCCTGGCGATTCCAGAGAGATATTTGTTCGGAAATAACCGGATCTTGGTTAATTAAAGCTTCTATTTGTTCCGGGCCGTAAACTAATCGCTGTTTGGGGAATAAATACAGCAGCAATTTTCCGTACTCGCTACCATCCGAGCGCCCTGCAATCCAAGCAATTAAATTGTTACGACTTACTGGTGTAAATGGCAGCAGCAAAATAAATTCTTCGGCTTTTTCAGTTGGCAGCTTCATGATCAAATAATAGGGTGATACGGGCTGCTGTTCGCTGCCATAAATTTCATTGGGAACTCGCCACAAATCCTCCCGATTGTAAAATACTTGTGGGTCTTCCATATGATAAGTTAGCAAGCGTTCTGATTGAATGCTCAATAAATCTACTGGATATCTGATATGTTTGCGGAGAGCCGGAGGCATTTTGTCAAGGGGTTTGAAGAGTCCGGGAAAGATAGCCATCCAACTGTTAATAATCGGATCGGAGGGATTGGCAACGTAGAAGTCAACAGACCCGTTGTAGGCATCAATCACTACTTTAACGGAGTTGCGGATGTAGTTAAACTCATGATTTCCGGGGTCAGAATACGGATAGCGATCGCTCGCTGTATAGGCATCGATAATCCAGTAAAGATAGTTGGGAGATTTATCAGTGGCCGAGGGTGAAGGTTTAATCTCGTTGCCATTTTCATCTTTTTCTTTTTCTATATCATCATTGCTAAGATTGGCGTTGGCTACTACTAAATACGGGTCAGAATCGTAGCGCAAAAAAGGAGCGATCGCCCGGACTCTTTTGTTAATATTTCGGCGGTACAGCAATCTAGTTTCAGGCGTAAAATTGCGGGTAAGTGCCATTTGCCAATTTTTGAGATAATTAGCAAACAGCCAGCGCCGCCACATAGAACCGATCGCAATCCCGCCCCTACCGCTGTAAGTATTGTAAACATTTTCTTCGCCGCTGGGATAGTCGAATTCTTCGACTTTTGTAGGCGCCATCGCGTCTGTATCGGTGATTTCGCCGTAGTAAATTCGCGGGTAGCCGATCGGAATACTCGCCCGAATTCGATCGCTAGTGACTTCCAAAGCAGTCTCTCCTTTCTGGGCTGCCACTCCAATATCTTTGACAAAATAATCTGGTAAACCGCCGACACCGACTGTATTTACCGGAGAAAGAGTAAAGCCGTAACCGTGGGTGTAAACCAGGTGTTTGTTCACCCAAGTTTGAGCTTCGGGGGCAACTGCCGTGTAATCTAATTCCCGCGCTGCCAGAAACACTTGTTGGCTTTCAGAATCTCCCTTTTTTGCTTTTTCATTTTTGATTGTGTAGCGCTCGATATCGGCATCAGGAAATGTATAATAGGGTCGGATTTGCTGTAACTGTCGGGTAGTTTGCAGCAGCGGTCGCTTGTCCCACAGCCGGATGTTGCTAATAGTAAGTTGATTTTTTTCTAAGTCGGCATAAGTAAGTTTTCCGGCGGGATCGAAAGTTTTTATTTCTATATTGTTGAGGTCAAAGGCTTCTTGAGTAAAGGCAATGCTGCGCTGGAGATACGGCTTTTCTCGTGCTAGTTCGTTTGGTCTAACTAGAAGTTGCTGCACAATTTGTGGCAGCAGCCAACCTCCCAAAAAAATTAAAGTTAGCCACGCTACAATAATCTTTTTTATGAGTTCATTTTTAATTTTGAATTGGTAAACCCGGCACAGCATCAAAACTGCGATCGCCCCCGCCAAAATACTCAAAAATCCATAGAAGGGCAGCCGCACCGTCACGTCAGCATAATTCGCCCCGTAAGTAACGTCTCCCCGCGAATACAGCAATGAGTAGCGCCCCAACCAGTAGCGGAATGCAACGGCTAGCATGGAAGCTGCACCCAACCCGTACAAGTGCCGCTGCTGCGATCGAGAAAATCCCAAAAATATCCCTTGACTCAGGCTATTTCCTGACAGCAAATATGTTAAAGTACAGGATACTAAACTGTACAAAAATACAACTGTCAGCCCGAATCCTAGCAAATCTAAGATTGGCAAAATAAATACATAAAAGCTAATATTTTGATTGAAAAGAGGGTCGGTTGTGTTAAAATTAATAGGGTGAAAATATTGCAAAATATTTGTCCAGCGACTGGCGGCAATCAGCCCGATCGCCAAACTGAGAAAAAGGGCGATCGCCCGCAGCCAAAAATCCGGCTTAATTACCACAGCTAACATTGTCCCCAGCAGCAAGCCCAACTGCCACCAGTGAGAAAATAGCTGCACCGCCCCATGCTGGATTGACTCAATTCCAAACTGCACGGGCGGTAGAGGTAAATTGTCAGCTATACCGAAATAGGTGAGGCTGTTTGCAGCTAACAGCCCGCACTGAATGACTGTCAAAGCTGCGCTCGAAGTCAATCCGAATACCGCCAACAGCAGCCAGGAAAAGGTTATTTGGGATTTAGCAACAGGTAATTCGTAATTCTTCCCAGTTTTGTTCGCCCTCAGTGAAGCGAATAGCGCCCCCGCAACCGGCGATTTCATTTCCTCTGGGGGATGTTGCAGGCGGCGGGCTAAAGCCAAATTTCCGAGCAAAAATACAGAAGAAACAGCAATTGCGATCGTCCCCAGCAACCCTTGAGTTTTCAGCTTTAACAAAAAAACCTGAAGATATCCAACTTCCTGAAACCAGAGAATTTCTGCCGCAATGCGGGAGGCAAATTCAAAAACCAGCCATAGCCCTACAAGCAATAAAATTAATTTATAAATTCGCTTAATAGTCATTAGTCATTAGTTGGGAAGAGTCATGAGTCATTAGTCATGAGTCATTAGTCATTAGTTGTTAGTCATTAAACTTGTTCCCTGGCAGAGCCAGGGAAGCGATATCCAGAGGCTCTGCCTCATCCAAAAATGGAGGCAGAGCCTCCTAATCTGCGTTACCAGGCAGAGCCTGGTAACACGTAAAACCCTAAATTCGAGTTAAGAAACCCCGTTGCTTGGTGACCAAATGGGTAAGTCCTAATTACATTAAAAGCTGATGCAAAACATCACCAATGACAACCGTCAACTGTCAACTGTCAACTGTCAACTAGCTGTACTGCTGATTGACATCAACATCCAAATTAAACAGTGTTTGCAAAGTTTGCATCGCTTGCCGCCGCGCCTCAATATCCTGCTGAGCGCGTAACTGTACCATCGGATCGTGCAAAATCTTATTCACAATCCCCCTTGTTAAAGATTCAATCACGTCTTGATGTTTCTCCGAAAATTCCGAACCCAGACGTGATAAAGCTTTTTCTAACTCTTGTTCCCGAATCAATTCTATCTTATCCCGCAAACAGCTAATAGTAGGAACCGTTTCCAGACTGCGCCACCAGAGATCAAAAGCCTCTACTTCCTGTTCCAGCAAGCCCTGAGCTTCCATTGCCATTTTGCGGCGGCTTTCGTGATTTTGAGCTACCACTGCTTTCAAGTCGTCCACATTAAACGATCGCACATTAGCGAGTTCATTCGCATCCGAGTCAATGTTGCGAGGTACAGAAATATCCACCAACATCAAAGGGCGATTCGGGTCTAAAACAGCTTCCAATTTAGCTTTATTTAACAGTGGCTCGGTAGCTGCGGTACTGGTAAAAACCAAGTCAGAACTGGAAATTACCTGCATCATTTCCGATAGCTGATACAGGTGCAGTTCAGCATCTTTAAACTGGCCTGCCAACTCCAGCGCGCCCCGCACAGAGCGGTTAACGATTGAAATATGGCTAGCTCCCTTGGAGAGCAAATGCTGCACCAAAAGCCGCGACATTTTGCCAGCACCGATAATTGCAATTTTGCTGCTTGCTAAATGCTGACCCTTCATTTGAGCCAATTCTGCCGCCGCCGAACTGATAGAAACTGCACCGGTACCGATGCTAGTTTCCGTGCGAACTCGCTTCCCTGCTGTGAGAGCTTGCTTGAACAAGCGCTCTAAAATTCTGCCTACACCTTTGTACTGCTGGGCGAGTTTGTGAGTTTGTTTCACCTGAGCCAAAATTTGTCCTTCTCCGAGCACCAAACTATCGAGGCCAGAAGCCACTCGCATCAAGTGCATCACCGCATCTTCGTGCAGCAAAATAAACAGGTGAGGGCGCAAAGACTGCAAAGGAACTTTACTGCATTCTGAAAGGAACTGAATAACCTCTCGCACACCCGGTTCCGACTCGCTGGTAACAATATAAATCTCTAAGCGGTTGCAAGTGCTGAGGATGGCAACCTCTTGGACGTGCGGGTAGCCGCGCAATTGGGCGATCGCCGCTTCAACTTTCTGTTCTGGAATGCTCAGTTTTTCGCGAACTTCTACCGGCGCTGTTTTGTGGCTAAGACCTATGACTGCAATATTCATATCTGTGATTTGTCACTATTTCTTTCTTAGTTGTTAACAGTCACCTGTTATTAGTTCTTAGTTTATCGCTAATTGCTAATCATCGGTGACTGTTAACAGTTAACTGTTAATTGTTAACATTTAACTGTTAACCACTAACTAATCACTAATTCAATTGCAGAGATTTCGGCTGGTCAAACATATGGATTGTATCCACAAACCGAGCAGTTTTCGACTGAGAAGAAATTACCAAACTTTCAGTGCGAGCGCCGCCGCCAAAGAAGCGAACTCCATTCATCAGCGTTCCGGGAGTAATCCCGCAAGCTGCAAACAGAACTGTTTCTCCCGATGCCAGCTCTTCAGCATTGTAAATCTTGTCTGGGTCTGTGATGCCCATCTCTTTCAGGCGGGCGATATTGCTCTCTTTGCTTTCACCGATCAAACCAGTTTTTACAACAGCCGGATCGTAAATTAACTGCCCTTGGAAGTGACCGCCCAAGCAGCGCATTGCTGCTGCGGAAATCACACCTTCGGGTGCAGCACCAATACCCATAAGTGCGTGGATGTTGGAACCAGAAAACGCGCAAGAAATCGCTGCCGAAACGTCGCCGTCGCTGATCAGCCGAACTCTTGCACCCGCTTGCCGAATTTCATTAATTAAATCTTTGTGCCGGGGGCGATCCATGACCACCACCACCAAATCTTCAATACTGCGGCCGAGACAATCAGAGATAATTTTGAGGTTTTGAGTGGGCGTTTTGCGAATATCTACATGATTCTTAGCAGCCGCAGGAGCAGCCAATTTGTTCATGTAGAAATCCGGTGCCGCAAACAAACCACCTTTTTCAGAGATTGCCAAAACTGCCATCGAACCGTTTTGACCGTAAGCCACCAGGTTAGTACCTTCGCAGGGGTCAACAGCGATGTCAATTTCGATCAATTCATCTATGTTGCAGACATCTTTGGCATCTTCGCGGGTACAAATACCTACTTGTTCACCGATGTAAAGCATGGGTGCGTCATCGCGTTCGCCTTCGCCGATGACGATGCGGCCGCGCATATGAATTTTGTTCATGCGCTCCCGCATGGCTTCTACAGCCACTCTGTCGGCTTCATCTTTCTCGCCTTTGCCCATCAAGCGAGCGGAGGCGATGGCTGCCTGCTCAACTACTTCGATAATCTCTAAACCGATTACATTGTCCACGAACTAGATCCTCCCAACTGCTGATGCGTGCCTTGTGCTCTTTTGCACTCCCAGCCATCAAGTTTATCAGAGGCGGGGATCTGTGCGAGCGCAAGCAGTTGCTTAGTTTGTGTTAACTTTTGCTTCTTTGATACTGGGGCTGGAAAATCTGAGTCCAACCAGCTCAAAGATCCGACCAAGAGGGCCGGCACGGGGAGTAGGGGTAGCACGGCCCCTACAAGAGAATGAAACAGCCCTGCCGTCCGATCGCTAAATCGCGGACTCCAGGGCTTCCGGGGGAGCGAGGGGCTGTTTCAGGCAACTTGTCATTCCGAGTGCCGTTAAAGGTTTTATGATTAGTTTGCGATGCACGATTTCTCAGAAACCTGGTTGCTAGACCGGATTTATCGTTACTAAACCCAACATTTTGGTAGAAACCGGGTTTCTAAGGGTAAGTCCTAATGATGATCACAAATCAAATGGACAGCCCCAAATCGGGACGCAGTAGACTTTATCAGCGGGAAGGAATAAAAAATGATGATGAAAGCCCAAGATATTATGACAACAGAAGTTGTTACCATTCGCGGTTCGGCAACCGTAGCTGAAGCGGTGGCGATGATGAACGATCTGTGTTTGCGCGCGTTGATTGTGGAACGTCGCCACGAACAAGATGCCTACGGCATTGTGACAGAAACGGATATTGTCTATAAAGTAGCAGCCTACGGAGTAGACCCGAAAAAAGTCCGCGTCTTCGAGATTATGACCAAACCTTGCATCACGGTGAATCCAGACTTGGGCGTGGAATATGTGGCTAGGTTGTTCGCGAATACCCGCATCCGCCGGGCGCCGGTGATTAAGGACGAGCTAGTGGGCATTATTTCTGTCACGGATATATTGACAAAAAGCGATTTTCTTGAGAAGCCGAAGAGTGTTTTATTTGACGAAGAAATCGAACAGGCGATCGCGGATGCCAGAACTATCTGTGCCGAGAAAGGCGCTACCTCTAGAGAGTGCGCGGTAGCGTGGGATATTGTAGAGGAAATGCAGGCTGAGGCTTCTCACCAGCGATCGATGAAGCTTGAAAAAACGGCTTTTGACGAGTATTGCGAGGAAAATCCAGAGGCTGCTGAAGCGCGGATATACGACAGTTAATTTAGTTATTAGTCATTAACCATTAGTTATTAGTTATCAACTCTTATTTAGGAATTGATAACTAATAGCTAACGACAGGAAATAGCTTTTTTTCTGCGAGCTTCACGAAAAATAAAAATCTTAAGTGTTTGGGCCCATCATACAAAACACGTTCAGCTTGTTCCCCTCAAGATCCCGAAAATATCCCGCATAAAACCCCGGCAACACGCCTCTTGGTCCTGCTGCTCCTTCATCCTTAGCCCCAAGTTCGATCGCTTTGTTATAAACTAAGTTAACTTTTTCGGGACTGTCAACTTGAAGAGCTATCATTACTCCATTGCCAACAGTTGCTGTGTTACCATCAAATGGTTTTGTAATAGCAAGTGCTGGTCGATCGGGAGAAACACTCCATGCGATAAATCCGTCGAATTCCATGAATCGTCGAGCGCCAATTTCAGCAAGCAAAGCATCATAAAACTTTGCTGCACTTTCAATATCGTTGGTACCCAGTGTAACGTATCCGATCATATTTTTTGTCTTCTAACTGATGTTAAGATTTAAAAAATGTTTGAGCAATTAACAACAGACTTAAACTGCGACGTAGAAAACCCAAGCTACAGCTCAAACATCATTTTTACATCATAACTCAAACTATCTCGGTTTTATCCGATCCAATGATTTATTGCCGATCGCTAATACATTCGGGACTGTCTCTAGTTGGACTGTTGACGATCGCACTTACCGCTTTTGCTTTCATGGCTTCGGAAGCATAGGGCTTTAACAAGGGCAAAACTTCCTGAGCATTTTTAACAGCAGGATCGAGCCACTGTTCCCAATCGCTGTCGGGGAGAATCACTGGCATTCGATCGTGCAGAGGCTGCACTGTTTCGTTAGCAGCGGTAGTAATTATACTGCAAGATACAATGTTTTCTTTTTCAGGAGATTCCCAATTTTCCCACAAACCGGCAAAAGCAAAAGGTTCGCCGTCTGCCTTTTGAAAATAGTAAGGCTGTTTGTTCTTTCCCTGCTGTTGCCATTCGTAGAAGCCGTCAGCGACTATCAAACATCGCCTGTGCTTGATGGCGCTGCGAAAAGCAGGTTTTTCGGCTACCGTTTCCGATCGCGCGTTAATCATGCGGCTGCCTATTTTCATGTCTTTTGCCCAACTTGGAATTAAACCCCAGCGCATAAATTGGAACTGTCGCTGCATTTTTTTTGCAGCAACTGTGACTGTGGCAACTGATTGAGTTGGGGCGATATTGTATCGCGGTTTGATGTCGGGAACTTGCGACAGTTTGAAGAATTCGGCGATGATTTGACCTGAAGTAGTTAAAGTGAATCTTCCGCACATAATTTTATAGTTGTATTAACGCGGTTTTTATTGATTCCGGCAGTTCGACAGTCGGGTAATCCGGCAGTCCGGCAGGGGTTGAAACCCCTGCCTCAAAGCTAAAGTCGGTTAAAACCGACTGGAAATACGAGCTCTATATCTATCTATTTTACTCCTCTTTTAGAGGACTTTAGCTATGAGACAGGGGTTAAAAACCCCTGTCGGATTGTCGGACTAAAGCGGGCGGGCGAGACGCCCACCCCACAAGAAAATTCATTTTTTGTGGAACAGGCATCTTGCCTGTTCTTGCGGGACACCCCACAAGAAAATTCCTTCTTTGTGGAACAGGCATCTTGCCTGTTCTTGCAATTTACCCTTAAAAACCCTCTCGGACTGTCACAATAAACCGGGCGGGCGAGACGCCCACCCCACAAGAAAATTCATTTTTTGTGGAACAGGCATCTTGCCTGTTCTTGCGGGAAACCCCACAAGAAAATTCCTTCTTTGTGGAACAGGCATCTTGCCTGTTCTTGCGATTTACATTTGGGTGGGGGCGAATTTTCGAGATGATTGGTTTTAGGCAATTATTGTTGGTAAAACCCCACCCTACGAGACATTGCTAAATTGTGGAACATTGGCAGACAACCATTCGGCGCGCAACTTTTCAATAGCTAATTCTTTAAATTTAGCTTCTACTTCAATCCAAGGAGCTTGATAATAGCAATTAGGCATTTCTGTAATTAAATCGCTGTGGCGCGGATCGGCAAAAAATTCTCTGCCATTCGATATGTGCACTAATTGCCATTCAGGAACAGACCAAGTTGTGCGGGCTGCTGCGAGCATTTCGGCAACGCTGGGATCGTCGTAAGTTTCTAAATGTTCGTGAATGACGTGGTGATGGGCATCAAAAACCATTGCTACGCCAGTATCGAGACACACTTCTACCAGTTCTGAGGAACTGTAAGCGTATTCGTCATTTTCAAAGGTTAAGCGCGATCGAATTGATTCGGGTAAATCGCGGATGACAGACTTGAGTTGCGAAGTGCGATCGCTCTTGCCGCCGTGAATGTTCATCAGTGCCTGGGGCGATCGGGGCTGTCCCAACTTGTCCATAATTAAAGCATGAGTCGCGAGAATTTTAATGCTGTTTTCAACCACAGAAAGCTTGTCGGAACTGAGGACGACAAATTGATCGGGGTGGAGTACCAAACGGATGTTGAGGGAAATTGCGCGATCGCCCGTAGTCCGCAATTCCTCAGTCATTGAGTGTAGCACTGCTTCCCCCAAATCTGTATCTGCAAAGGGGAACAGTGCAGAAGTCATGCGGTAGAGCTTAATGTGATTAATGGAACAGAAGTCGATCGCTTTGTCAAGCCGCTTTAAGTTATCTGTATAAAGCTCGCGCAATACTGTTTCTTGTTCAGTTTCCGAAAGCTGTAAAAGTCGCTTCCGCGTGACAGTGCGAAAGCGAACTGCATCGGATGTTGTAATGCAGACTAACCCCAATTCCGGCAATTTGTCCTTTTCCAATACTTGGTTAATCTCGCTCATTTATCAATAATTCCTAACTTGAATTTTAGGTTAAATAGTTTTGTGGTAAGGACTTTAGTCCTTTTTTTTGAATATTTGATGTACTACTCAACCTGCCCCCATAGTCCGGCAGAGATTGAAATCCCAGGCGGACTATGGGGACAGGTGCTGTAATTAGTACAAACCTAATTTTTATCAAACCTCTAATCAACCGCGTCGCAGATAGCATATCGATGCCTATTTAATCGATATAACTATTGCTGTTCTTCGCCAGACTCAGCCTCTTCGTCGGGCCGCGCGGTGGCAACAGGATTTTCCATTGCTTCGTTATGGAACGGATAACCGGATGTTTCTTGCATTTAGCGGGTCAGCGGGCTGGTCGTCAGGGGATGTAATTTGACCGTTTAGTGTTGGTATTGGGTTTTGTGGAAGAACCTTTATGGCTGGCGTGACCGCTACTCATCTTTTTTTCCTCAATTAGGTCGATCAAACAATTTCTAGCTTAGACTTAGCTGCTGCGGGCGATCGCCTATCTTAAGTCAGAGATGTTGCTTAATAGTTGAGGATGCTCTAGCACTCCTGGCATCAATTGTGAAATCTTTCTCTTCTCTTCTCAACATTCGCGTCAAGAGAGTCTTCGCGGTTCCTTCACAAAAAAGCCTGTTGCGCGTTTCCCGAAAGGATTGCTATATCTCCTGATTTTCCCCATTTCCCCTTTTCAATCAACTCCGCAAACGCCCTGACCTGAGAATACTAATAATCAACCAAAAACCCAAAAAACTCGCCGCCCCAAACAAACCAGTGCTCAGAAAAGATAGCTGAGGAGTTTGTGCGTTAGAAGAAATAATTGCCGCCCCCACAATCAGCGAACCCACGACAATACTAAAAGAAAGTCGGTTCGCAGAATCCCCCAGAGTGCGGCGCAGCGGGTCGAGTTCTTTTATGGTCAAGTTCCACTTCAAAGTTTCTGAAGTAACTCGGTCTAAAAGCACTTCCACCTGTCGCGGAGATTGCAAAGATAAGCTTTTGATATCCAGGGCAGTTCTTAGCAGAGCTTGCACCGGGTCATCTCCTAATAACTGACGCCGAAACATATCGGTCATCAGCGGTTTCACCTGCTCTACAATATTGAATCTGGGATTAAAAGAGCGCGCCAGTCCTTCCAAATTAGCTAGAGTTTTTGCATACAAACCGAGATTGCTGGGCAGTCGAATTTTATTTTTGCGGGTGATTTCCAGCACCTCATAAAAAATTTCCGACAAGTTCATTTGCGACAAGCTCACATTGTAATACTTGCGAAGCATTCGAGCTAAATCGTTCTCTAGAACAGCTAAACTTTTCGGCTGAGCAAATTCTGCCATTTCCAATGTTAATTGAGTGCAGCGCTGAGCGTCTAAATCGACAATTGCCAGCAACATTTCTGTCAAATTTTGCTGAGTGCGCGGGTCTAATCTGCCAACCATGCCGCAGTCGAGCAAGGCTATCCGGCCGTCTTTGAGATAAAATAAATTGCCGGGATGCGGGTCTGCGTGAAAGAATCCGTCGATGTACAACTGCTGGAAGAAAACGCGGCAAAGCAGGGTTGTAATTTCTTCACGTTCGGCATTTACATCTCCTTTGTGGCGAATTCCTTGCAAGTCGCCTAACAAAATCGGTACTCCGTTCAACCACTCCATTACTAAGAGTTTTTTTGTGGTTAACTCCCAGTTAATTTCTGGTAGGACAACTTGTGTGGGGTCAAACCATTTACTTTTAGATAAATTGCGGCGCAGTTCGTCTGTGTAGCTGGCTTCTTGAATGAAGTCTAGTTCTGCACGCAGGGCGATCGCAAATTCTTCTGCTAAGGCGACAATATCGTATTGTTGACCGAAGTCTGTGAGCATGACAAGTTCTGCCAAACCTCGGAGCACGGCGATATCTTGTTCGATGACAATATCAATACCGGGGCGCTGAACTTTGAGGGCGACTTCGCGACCGTCTTTTAAAGTAGCTTTGTGGGTTTGGGCAATGGAACCCGCGGCGATGGCTTCAGTGTTAAATTTGGCGAAGGTATTTTCGAGAGATTGTGTGAGTTCCAGGCGGACGATTGCTTCTACTTGCGACCACGGTACGGGCGGCACTTCCGCTTGTAGCGTGGAGAGAGTTTCGATATAGCTGGCGGGTAAAAGGTCAGGACGGGTGCTCAGCAATTGACCCAATTTGACAAATACTGGGCCTAATTCGACGAGGATATTGCGGAGAACTGCTGGAGTTGGGAGACTGGGTGCGTCCGTTTTGCGGCCGGTTAGGAGGCTTTTCATGTAGTCCCAACCGTTGCGGAAGACGACCTCTAGAATTTCTCCTTTGCGAGAATTGTTTTGAACTAGGCTAAACAAGGGGCCTCCGGGTCGATCGGGTTTAAGGGCTATATAACTACTAGGATAGCGCTGTTAACCAAGCTGACCATTGTCTTGAGGAATAACTTGGGGCAAAGAGTGCGATTCCCTGCAGCGTATTTTAAAGATTTCGTATTTTTGGTTGGATAACCTTTCTCAAGACAGATGTCAAGCTGTACAATACCCAAAAGGGTAAAAAAGAAAGGTAGCAAAAATGAGTTGGAGCTGCGACGGCGTACCCAAAAATAGTTCAGAACCATATAACGTTAGTGGCCCCCACTCACCCTATGAGAACGACGGACCAATTTGCATGATGTGCGGTTTGCCGAAAGAGGCTATGGTTCCTACAGGAAATGGGGGCTCAAAAACCCAACCGCCAATCAAACAAATTCTGATGGCTGTAGCAGGAATATTAGTCGTTGGTGGTGGCGGATTTGGTTTGTACAAAGCCTTTTCAGGCAAACCGCCTTCTTCCCCGACAACGAGTGAAGTCACATCGACTACTACCACAACTCCTGCTACACCAGGGGAATTCCTCAGTTCTAAAGCAGTCAGCGCCCCACTGATTAGTCAAGGGGAAAAAATTCTGTTAACAGGTGGCAAAGCTGATGCTGAGAAACAAGCTGGGGCTGCTGCATTTGTAGGCAAGAATTGGGACGATGCGATCGCCAAATATGAAGCAGCTACCAAAACCGACCCCAACGATCCAGAAACTAAAATTTACCTCAACAATGCGACGGCTCAAAAGACAGGAAATCCCCTGACAATTGCCGTAGTGGTCCCCATCGGTGCCAGTGCCGATGCAGCCAAAGAAGTGCTCCGAGGATCAGCTTTATATCAAGAGCAATTTAACAAAAGTCCAACTGTTCCCGGTCGGTTATTAGAAATTGTAATTGTTAATGACGAAGTTGGCAAAACTGTGTCGATCGCCCAGGACTTGGTTAACTCTCCCAGCGTCTTGGGAGTTTTGGGACACGGCATAGACAGCAGTGCTCAAGATGCCATCAAAACCTATGAAACCGCAGGATTAGCAGCCCTTTCCCCAGTCAGTTCCAGCGTTTCCATCGACCCTTCCAACAAAGCCACCTTAAAACTGACAAAGTTGCTGGAAAAAACCGATGAAATGCTGAAAACATACCTCCAAAAACTTGGGGAAACTGTCGCGAATTATGCTAATAAAAATCACTCGCCCGCCGCGGTCGCAATTTTCTACAACTCCGACAGCGTTTACAGCAAGCAACTCAAGGAATTATTAGTTGTAGAAGTCCCAAAAGCTAGCGGCAAAATTGTCCAAGAAGTTGACATCAAAGCTAGTGCTACTTTTGATGCTAAATCTGCTTTAGCCTCAGCTAGCCAGGCGGGAGCAAATGTGGTATTTATGGCGATGAGCAAAGACCAAGTAGAACAGGCGATCGCGATCGCTCAAGCCAACAAAGATACATCCCCACCTTTAGCATTAATAGGAGGCAGTGAACTTTATAATCCTACTACTTTAATCAAAGGAGAAGATGCCATTAAAGATTTAGTGCTAGCCGTTCCTTGGAGGTGGGAAAAAGACGATCCTTTTTCCAAAGAAGCCTCCGAAATTTGGAAAGGACGAGTCAGTTGGCGAACTGCAACTGCTTTCGATGCCACCCAAGCTTTAACAGCAGCAATCAGCAGCAATCCTACTCGCGAAGGAACAGTCAAGTTCCTCACCCAAGGAACTCTGATATCGGGAACTGCTAAGGAATTTGACCTGTTCAAAGAGATTCCGTTAGTGAAAGCTGTGGAAGGTAAAGATGGCCCTGCAGGCTCTAAATATCAGTTCGATGCTGTTAAATAATTTGCCAAGAAAGAGTTGGTTAACAAAGTTAAAACTACTATAGGTCGATCGGTGATTAGAAATCAACGCCCGCTGTGGCAAAATCCTTTATTTCAGAGACCGTTAATCGTGCTGTGCTTCTGTTTAATTGCCTCAGCACTGTTTGGCATATTCGGGTTTGGTAGACCAAATATTGCAGTTGCGATCGCCCTCGATTTAAGCAGCAGCACCTACCAGCCCCAAGCCTTCAATGCTCCGGGCACAATTATGCAGCAAGAAGTGGCAGCAGTCAAAGCCTATTTAGAGGTAAATTCTAAATTAGGAACAAACCCAAATACAATTCAAGTCTTTGGAATTGGCGGTGGGAAAGCTCCAGCATTAACCAGTAACTTTAGTTCAGATACCAAAAAAGTAGAAGCAGAATTAGTCCGAGCTCTGCAAGACCCCAACCTGCCTAAATCTATCCAACCAGAACCCCCCCAAGACAGCCTAGATGTTCCCATCCGGCAGGCATTAAATGCTTTTAAAACTGTGCCAAATAGCTGTCGCGAAATTGTGATTGTTAGCGATGCCGGTATTGAACTTTCCCCGCAAAGTGTCAGCGAAGCAGTCGCTCAAAAAGTTAAGATAAATGGCATTACCTTCGGAGGTAAAAGTTTCGAGCCGCTAAAACAAGCTACTGTACAAACAGGAGGAATTTATATTTCCGGTGCCGATGTTAATCTCAATACTTCATTTACAGAAAAAATATTCCCCAAACTGAATAGTAACATTAAATGGGTAATTTTTTGGTTGGGTGCTGCTTGGATTGCTTTGATGTGGACGCTGACTATGCCGCTCGATCGGTGGTTGTTTCAAGGCACTATGAAAATGAACATGACTCTAGCAGGTCAGGCGGCTTTGGGAAATGCTTTTTTCTGGACTGCAAGTACGCCTAGCATTATCTGGAAATTAGTTGGTTTGCCAATTTTTGGTGACGGTTGTTAAGCCTGAAATCCACGATATATCCGCTTGTAGTCGAGTCTCGATCCCCCCTAGCCCCCCTTAATAAGGGGGGAACAAGAGCATTCAAAGTCCGCCCTCCCTTAATAAGAGTAACAATACCGTTCAAAGTCCCCCTTATTAAGGGGGATTTAGGGGGATCGAGACTCGACTACAAGCGACATTTTTTATGGGTTTCAGTCTTAAGTTGATACAATGTTAATTAAAAACAAAAAGGAGGAAGTTTTATGGCTGCTGTTGATGAAAAAAGTATGGTTCCTACTGTTTTAATCGGAGTAGGAGGAACGGGAAATGAAGTGCTGGCAAGAGTGCGACGTTTAGTAGAAGAAACTTACGGGAGTTTGAAGAACTTTCCGATTATTAGTTTTCTGGTAATTGATACAGACAAAGAATACAAACTAAACAATCCGGCTGCGGGCGGAACTCCGTTCAAAGATAACGAGAAATACTTTGCTAAAGTCAGTGGCAATGAAGTTGAAAATATCATGTCCAACATGGACAACTTCCCCTGGATAGAAGCTTGGTTTCCCAATGAATTAGAGCGAAACATGACGGCTTTAGAAGCGGGAGCCGGACAGATTCGCGCCTGCGGTCGGTTTGCATTTTTTTGCAACTATCACAAGATTAAGCAATCATTTAATGCGGCGTGCGATCGCGTAAAAGGTCACGACAATTTTATGCTTGACAAATATAACGTCAAGGTAAACAATAACTCCGTAAACGTGTTTATCACCGGCTCAATTTCTGGTGGTACCGGCAGCGGAATGCTCATCGATATCGGCTATGCTGTCCGCAAGTGGCTGCAAGGACAATCGAGTCCTACCACTACAGCGATTGTGCCGATGCCTAATGCTTTTGCTGGTATCAATGTAGGCGATCGCGTTTTAGCTAACGGTTACGCAGCCTTAATGGAATTGAGCTATTTCTCCGACTACCGCACAGAATATGCAGTGCAGTACAGTGCCGGTTTAATCGATGAAATCCGCGACAAAAGACCTGCTTTTGACTTCACTTATTTAGTCGGAACTAAAAACGGTGAAACTGAATTTCCCCTCGACCAAATTCGGGAAATGATCGGTCAGAATATCTTTCTGGACTTGACCTCAGATTTTGCTCCCCACAAGCGATCGATCCGAGATAACATTAAAGGTTCTTGGGCCCAAGCAGACCCCGGTGGTCGCGGCTATTCCAAACAGTTTATGAGTTTTGGGTTGTCAACAATTGAAATTCCCATCGCCCAGATTCGCACATCTTTATCAAATCGGCTAGCTGCTGATTTTGTGACTTGGTGGCTGAACGAATCTGTGCAATTAGTTCCCAATTTGTTGGAGGTTGTACAAAGTGACCTCAAGCGGATTCGGTTGACAGAAATGGAAATGCTGACTGACTTGAGTGCTGCGGGCGATAAATCTTATTTAGCAGAAATTTCCAACTGGGTAAGCAGCATCCGCAACGAAATTAATGCAGATAAAAAAATGCAATGCACCCAACAAGGATTCTTGGGTATTTTCGGCTCAGAAAAAGGCAAGATTCTGGAATTTGTCAATTATTTGCAGAAAAAAGTCGAGGAATATCGCAGCGACCACCTGCGCGAAATGAGTCCCGACGAGCGACTGCACGGCGATTATCTGCAAAAAATGTACGACAACCGCAACCGCATTATCAAAGAAGGACGCAAAACCCTAGAAGCAGAGTTTTACACGATTCTTGAAGACCGCAACAAAGGGCCGAAATTTGCTGATGCTTTTATCACAACAGTGCGGCAGATTTTTGAAAATGCTGTGGAGAAGTTTCGCCGGGAAGCAGAAAAAATTTGGGAGCCAAATGAGGCTCGTTTTCAGCAACAATACCAAAAGGGTTTGGAAGATATTACTCACTTTCAAGAGCAGTTTGGTTTGAGCAAACAAGATGCTATGGAAAAGTATTGTGCTAAGGCTCTCAGCGGCTTAGAGGGGAGTTTAATCGCAATTATTCAGCGCAAATCCAGATTCTTGGGGTTGGAAGTAATTGTCAGGCTGCAAGAGCATTTAACAGAGTTAGAAAGTCGTTTGGCTCGCTTAAATCAAAAGTTGCGGCAAAATCGCGATGACTTTCAAAAAGCAGCAGACCAACAAGCAAGCAGTGCTGATGTGCTGGTAATTAACGGTATCAAATTATTTGACCGCCAACAGCTAAATGATTTGTATCGAGATGCGATCGAGCAATTAGCAGGTGCTTCCGAAGGTGCGAAAAGCAAGTATGAATTAGGGATGGACGGAACTTGCAGCAATTTGTCGAGTCAAGTCCTCGCAGAAGCTAGCCCGATGTGGAAACAAAACCGGGAGGCGGATGAGGTGATGCGACTGTTTGATTTGCCGCAATTGCAGGACGTGCAAGATCCAGATTTTAAGGAAATTATCGCTCAAAAAACGCGGTTGGCGATCGAGAATGTACCTAATAGCAGTCGCTTGAAGCGAGATTTGGCAGCCTGCGATGGATTGTTCAAAATGTTTAAAAATGACGAAACTGACATCCGCAATCAATTGGCGATCGCCTACAATAAATCTAAACCCCTAATTCTGCTTTCTGAGCCCATAATGAGGGGCAGAGATGCAGGTTTTACGCCAGCACTCAACACGAAAGCTGCCCTCGTTGGCGGGCGTAACAGCACCGAAGCAGCCGCCATCAAATTAATCCCTTTGATCCGAGAACGGGTGGGTAGCAGCGATGCAATTACTCCTCTGGGAGAAGCAGAACGCCACCGCATTGTTTTTGTGCAAGAAGTCGGTGGTTTTTCCCTGCGCTGTATTGAAGGAATGCGTGAATTGCGACAGTCTTATCAAGATTGGAAAGGGCAATCAATCCAAGCAAAACGGGCTAAAGCGAAGGGAGAAAGCAAAGATCCTCCTATTCCAGTTCACATTCAAAAAGAAGCGCCTTTTTGGGATGTGTTTCCAGAGGATGAAAAAATTTTAAAATTGGTTGTGCAAGCACGAGCATTGGGTGTTGTCCGACGGGAAGAAAACCGCAATACCAAGGAAAAAGTGATTCGCTACACGGTAAAAAATGTGCTGGGTCAAGAGAATGTAGATCTTGCTTCTAGCTGGGAAGAAACGCTACAACTTTTGGAAGTTGTGGCCTGTCGTCCTGATAAAGAAGAGATTGAAAAACAGGTGAAAGCAATCCTGACTGGGGCGGAAACTGTGCCGCAAAAACAACTGTTATACAGCCAACTGAAGGCATATCTCGACACGCGGGAGACCGAATTAGACAAGGAGGGAGGAAATGAAAGTCCAGTTTATAAACGAGAACTGAAGATTATTCAAGAGGTGATAGAAACTTACAAGTTTCCTCAGCCGGAGCCTGGGTCATTTAATATTCAAACTCCGCCGCCAGTTAATCCTGTAACTCCTTCGCAGCCTCAACCAAATGGGATGGCAGTACGTTCAGAATTGGACAAAATTTATACTGATGATACTGTCATTAATGCTCCTGGGGGTATTTCGACACGGCCAATTCAACCGCCGACTTTACCAGCACAAGATTTTGTATTTTGTACTAGCTGCGGACACAAGAATCCAACTAGCTCGAAATTCTGTGCTAAGTGCGGTACGCGGCTGACTCAAGTTAGTTAAAGGTTTTTTTAGTAGACATCTCCCAAAAAGCCTGTGAAGAACAGGCAGGATGCCTTTTCCAAAATAATTATGGGAGATGTCTAGTAGATATGAGGGCGGGTTTACGAGATTGGCGGTTTTAGGCAATTATTATCGGTGAACCCGCCCCTACAACGTTTTGAAAAGGGTGCAAGATATGAGTTACTACAAATTTAGACTAGGTTGGTATTAATTCGAGCGAGAAAGCAACTATAGAAGCAGGATTATAAAATAGTGATAATACCAGAACTATCCGCTGGAACTTTGATTAAAAATCGCTATCTAATTGACCGAATTATTGGTCAAGGTGGATTTGGTCGCACTTATTTAGCTTTAGATAAACAACAAGGAAATAACTGCGTTCTCAAGGAGTTTGCTCCCAGCAATACCAAGCCAGAAGTATTACAAAAAGCTCGGGAACTATTTGAGCGAGAAGCAAAAATTTTATCTAAGCTCAACCACCGCCAAATCCCAGAGTTTCTGGATTGGTTTGAGGAAAATGGGCGCTTGTTTATTGTGCAGGAATTTGTCAACGGTAAAACTTACTGGAATTTACGGCAAAGTCAAACCTTTTCTGAAAAAGATATCGTTCAATGGTTGCGTAATCTTCTGGAAGTCCTCGAATATATTCACGGAAAAGGGATTATTCACCGAGATATTTCGCCGGATAATATCATGCTGCCAAATGGTAAACTCAAACCGATTCTGATTGATTTCGGCGTGGTTAAATATGCGGAGACACAGCTCACAACTGGCAATCAGGGTGTTTCTAATTCAAATCCACCTACGCAGGTGGGAAAAATAGCTTATGCTCCTTCTGAACAGTTGCGGGGCGGCGAGTGTTACCCCAACAGCGATCTTTATGCTTTGGCTGTGACGGCGATTGTTTTGTTAACTGGTAAAGAACCGAATGATTTGATTAATTATGATTCGGAGTGGGATTGGCGATCGCACGTGAATGTCAACGACCAACTGGCTGGGGTACTTGATAAAATGTTGAAGGACAAACCGAGCGATCGCTATCAGTCAGCGAGAGAAGTATTAAATGCTCTCGATAATAGCCAAACACAAAGAAAAACTATTATGAGTTCATCAAAAACTGAAGTGAGTTCCGCTCCTGGACTACCTCCGACTCAACTTTCTACTGAGAGTCAAAATACAGGCAATCCATACCAGCCTGTAAATTATCATCGGAATCCACAGCTTCCAATCCCTGATAATACATCTCGATGGAAAACGATCGCCCTAATTGTCTTGCCAACTCTGCTGCTAGTAGGTGCGATTGTTAGTCTGGAGTCATCTCGCATCCCTTTTGTGTGCGGGATTGTGAACAACTGTGCAGCGGATAAACCCTTTAACGAAAGTTACAACAGCGCCGTCAAACAGGCTGCTGACGCCCGTATTTTAGGGCAAAATGCTCAAACAGACCAAGAGTTGCAGACGGCTCGCGATCGCCTGAAAAACGCGATCGACCAACTATCAAGTATTCCGCCAACGGCCAAAGTATACTCCGATGCCCAAAAGCTTTTGCCTTCCTATCAAAGCGAGCTGACGGCGATGGAAGGGCATTTGACAAGAGAACAACAAGCTCAGAAACAATTAGAAGAAGCTCTGGCGATCGCAGCCGATGCGCCAAAAGAAACCGAATTATCAACACAGAAAGCTCTGTGGACTCAAGCAGCAGACAAACTCAAAGCAATTGCTTCCGATTCCTTCGTTGCTGACAAAGTGAAAGCTAGTTTAGCAGAGTGCGATCGTCAAATTCAAGACATTGAAATTTCCCTCCGCCAAGCCCCCAGCCCCGAAGCCTCAAGCCCCGAAGCCCCCAGCCCCGAAGCCCCCAGCCCCGAAGTAACACCAACTGCTAAAGACGACCTTTTTAGATTCTCACCTGATGGTACTGAACCCGCACCAGCACCAAAACCTTCGCCCTCTCTCCCGAATTCTCCAACTCCTAAAGACGACAAACCCCTCTTCTAATTTAGATTGGGGATTTTAGATTGGGGATTTTAGATTGGGGATTTTAGGAATTGCGTAATATTACGCTCAGTACAAGTGTTCAATGCCCTTACAGTATTTATAAGTAGTCAACCGGACTTGATATCAGTCCTGTTCTTGCTTAAATCTTTAAATTTGATTTCTAAGTTTTGCTTTATAATTACACTCAACAGGCAGATATACAAAAATAGTCAGTCGAAAACGATAGCAGGGGGAATCAGGATGTTTGCTGCGAATCAGTCATCCATTCCAAAACTCGCTGGGACAAGTCGGCTTGATTTAATATCCACCTACCCAGAATCAGCAATCATTTCCATCCCAGAAATCCATTAAATCAATAAGGAATAATTGCCAATGAAACTTCACTCACTGAGATCGCTAATTACTGCATCTGCGATCGCCTTTGCTACCACTATTGTCGCTAGCAGTCCGACAGCCGCCCAAACCACAGGCTTCGTCTGTAGCAAAAGTGGAGGTCAGCCAGCAACTATTTTGCAAAGACCAGAAGGCGGCAACGTCACAGTAATTAAGTGGGTTTCTAATAGTTTCTCAGACTCTGGATTCGATGCTGAGCGCCGGTGCGAACTGGTATCTGGCAGATTTCAACAGTATCACAAAGCAGGAATGCTCAAATACCTGACAACAGGAGTTATCAACCGACAACCTGTAGTTTGCGTGGCCCACACCAAGGGTGGCGATTGTGCCCGCGACTTGCCCAACAACGGCTTGTTATTTACAATTAAACCGGGCAGCGATGCGCGAGATACATTAAAACGCCTGTTGAATTTGCGGGATCGAGCTAGCACAAATTCACTCAACGAAAGCGCGCATTCTAGCCGAGTAGATGTCGAAATGAACGATCGACTTTACATCGACATGGGCGAATATCTCAAAAACCCACCGGCCGAATCTGCATCCCCGCAGTCTGTGGAATCTGATGCTAGCAACCCACTTTTTTAAGATGAGTTTTGGGTGGTAGTGGCGGGTAGACGGGAGCAAGTCGATATGCAACAACAGATAACTTCTTCAAAAAACCCGCCCCCTCAAAAAATTTTTCTCAAAAATCATGAAACATGAGATAATTTTTGATTGGAAAGGAGGTGAATTGTGAAATTTCAGGTATTGAATTTAATTCCGACAACATTAGCATTAACATTGGCAAGTACAATTACTTTTAGTAGTGCCAGCTACGCTCAAGAAGTAAGTTTTTTTTGCGGTACAATTAATAACGAGCCAGCAATCATAGCTCAAACAGCCCAGAGCAATATACTAGTAAGTAGGTGGGTATCCGAGGAATTGCAAGTTTTAGGAATTAATTCTCGAACGCAATGCGAACAAATGGCTGAAAAACTGCAAATAAATTGCATTCAACCTACCGCTCGCAGCCAGCAAATAGCTGGTTGCACCATCATTCAAGGTGGTATTTACTCGCCAGAAAAGGTGTTGAATTCTGAATCAGGAAGTGATTTGTATGAGCAATTGCCACCTCTTTGGGGTTCGGACACTCAACTTTCCCAATCCCATGAAAAATTGCCAAGATTTCCTGTTTATATTCAGATGAATGTTTGGCTAAACGGATTTCCCGCGACACTAGCAGTTCCAGGCGATCGAAATATTTTCGCGACTCCCGCATCTCCCGGTAGCCTCAAAGGCGAACCTGAGCCGGAGCGTCCTTTATGGTGAAAATTATGTCGATGAGTAGGTCGCTCAAAATCAAAAATTATTCCTTAACATTAAACACGGAGCATCCTATGACAATTAAGTTTAAATACGGACTTTCAGCAGCGCTAATCGGTGCAACAATAGCGATCGTGCAGACGCAAAAAGCGGTAGCACAAACAGCAGAACAAGTCAACAAAATTGCCGAAAGAATTACAGTATTAATCGAAGGACAAAATCAGGGTTCAGGGATAATTATTGCTAGAGAAGGCAGTACCTATTATGTACTGACTGCCAAACACGTAACAACAGGAGGAGGCGAAGCAAAAATTGTCGCGCCCGATCGCACTTCCTACCAAGTGGACAACAACAACATTATCCAATTACCGGGAGTCGATTTGGCGATCGTGCCATTTATCAGCTCGAACAATTATGAGATAGCACAATTGGGAGATTCTAAAACAGTCACAGTCGGAGAACAAGTCTACGTTTCCGGCTGGCCAAAACCGGGCGAAACTATTACAAGACAGATTCGTCAGATGACAGCAGGACAAATTTCAGCTCGCGAACGGGTAAATGAGGGCTATGAATTAATCTATACAAACCCAACTCGCCAGGGAATGAGCGGAGGGCCAATTCTTGATCTTCGTGGTCGTGTGATTGGCATTCACGGACGTACAGAGGGGAGCACAGAAGATACCATCACGAAAGCCTGGGTAAACTTGGGAATTCCCATCAACACCTTTGTCGAACTCGCCCCTAAAGCTTACGCGGAACAGGGAAAAGAAAAACTCAAACGGCAAAATTATCAAGGTGCGATCGCAGACTTCAGCCAAGGAATGCGATTCAATCAAAACTCTGCCGATGTTTTCAACGGTTTAGCTTACGCAAACTTCGCTCAAAAAAATTACAGAGCAGCTCTAGAAAATGCCATCAAAGCTATCCAAAACAATCCCCAATTAGCCGAAGCTCACCGCGTTCGTGGCGCTAGCAACGCTCAATTGGGAAATCATAAAGAAGCGATCGCCGACTTCGATCGAGCTATCCAAATCAATTCTAACTTTGCAGATGCCTACGGCCTGCGGGGTGTCAGCCGAGCTCAAATCAAAGACTACATAGGAGCCAACGCCGACATAGCCCAAGCCATCCGCCTAGCTCCCAACAGCCCAGTTGGCTACAACCGCCGCAGCGAAGTGCGCCTCATAGTCGGGGACAGCGAAGGAGCCAATGAAGATGCTCAAAAAGCAGCATCTCTAAGTGGAGCATCAGGGAATGAAGACGGCTTCCAACAGGCACTCAACAGCGGACTGGGAATATCTTTGCCGAGAAACCAAGTTGCCAGAGTGGAGCCACAGCAGGCGACCCCGACTCTTCCCCAAACACCTCCAGCGCCCAATAACTCCCTAGAAGCAAAGCAACCAACCGCCACATCTACGCCAACACCAGAGCCGCGCAGTCAGCCAGCACCTCAAGCGGTGCGACAAGCTGCATCGCCAGGAGCGGAATTAGCAATTCAATCCTTAATTCGCGGCCAGCAAACCTTCCGCACGCGCAACGGTGCATTTACTGGTACTGTCAGTTTGCTCCAACGCTCTTTTAACATTCAACTTCCGATGTCGAAGTTCAACTTTGCCATTCACACCACTACTAGGGGAGCATATCACTATGCTATTCCTCTTAACCCCAGTCAAAAAGCCTATGTGGGAGCGGTGTTTTTGACAGAAACTGCTACTAATAATAATCCTGTCACAGTATCGATCGTCTGCGAAACCGATGAAGCCAGCAACATCCGCCCGCCAGATCCCCTCTACGTTCAGGGGAAGCCGATTTGCCGCCCAGGTACGTCGCCGGTGGATACGAGCAATCTGCAGTCAGGAGGAAATCCTGAGTCTCTAACCAATAACTCGCCTGTTTCCGAAAAGGAATGGTAACTTTTCAAGGCATAAAACTAGAGATTTAGAAGATAGGGTTAAATAAAACTCTTGTTTCTAACTTAAATTTTTTAACTGTTAATTTTGAACACAAGGAGTTGTGATAATGATTGAAAAATACAAGCTATTGAGATCGATTATTGCCGCTGGATCGATCGCACTTGCTGTAAGTGCGATCGGGACTCATGCTAGCGCTCAAACCAGCCTTCAAACCAGATCCTTTGTCTGTGGCACGAACAACGGCGCTCCCGCAACCATTGCTCGGACTAATCGGGGTGACGTACCCGTGATTCGGTGGACTTCCGATCGTTTCCGCGATGCAGGTTACAGTCCAGAACGGCGCTGTATTGAAGTATCTGCAAGATTTCAGCAATACTTCCGAAATCAAAAACTGAATTACCTGACTACTGGTATGATGAACAACCAGCAAGTAATTTGCGTTGCCGATCGAGAAGGAGGTGATTGCACTGGATTGCTGTTCACGCTAAAACGAGGGAGCGATCCCAGTCAAGTATTAAACAATCTACTTGCTGTGCGCGTTCGCGCTTCTGGACCGCTCAATGAAAGCACATCTCGTGTTTATATAGATATGAGCGAATATCTCAAACAGGCATCTGTAGAAGATCAGCCAAATTCGCAATCTGATAATATTCCTGTCTGGTAAGACTCATACCAATTTTTTGTGAGGCTGCATAAAATTTGATCCCCCCTAACCCCCCTTAATAAGGGGGAGTAGGGGGTGGACAAGATTCCGATCAAAGTCAACCCCTACTCCCCTTATTAAGGGGGATTTAGGGGTATCGGAATATGTGCAACGACCTATTAAATTGGTATTACCTAAATTATGTAACTTTAATGAATTGGGTTTCCCTAGCCTTCTTAACTTGTACTGCTGGTTTGTTAACCGGAGTGGCAGTTCAAGTACACAATCGAGGTTTCTCTGTCGCAGAAATTGTCCGCACAAATTTACCGCAGCAACCTCAAGGATCTATATTTCAACTAGGCAAGCCACCTGTGAAGTCGCCAGCCACTAAGCCGCTGAATTTGCCTGCAAAACCCGTAAAACCATTCTCAGGGAAAAACCAGGGAGAATCCATTCCCCAGAGGGCGGGAGATTTATTGGAAAAAGCAATGCTCCAAAAAGCTCGTTCAATTACGGTAAAAGTGCTTTCTGAAGATAGTTGGGGTTCGGGGATTATTATTCAGCGGCAAGCACAAGTTTATACTGCGATCACAAACGACCACGTATTGCAGTCAGGAAAAACATATCGCATCCAAACTCCAGACGGTAAAATTTACTCCGCTACCCGATATTTAGCAACTCAATTTGCAGGCAAAGATTTAGCACTGTTGCAGTTTACCAGTACCAAATCCGACTACAAAATAGGTGTATTGGGCAGTTCTTCAACGGTTAAAGAAGGGGACAAAGTATATGCTGCCGGGTTTCCTTTTGACGCGGACAAGTCAAATCCAGGGGGATGGAAATTCACTGCAGGACGAGTATCGCTCATACCTGAAAAATCGCTCGAAGACGGCTATCAACTGGGTTATGACAATCAGATTGAAAAAGGCATGAGCGGTGGTCCTGTGCTGAATTTTGGTGGCGAGGTGGTCGCTGTGAACGGAATGCACGCTTATCCACTTTGGGGAGATCCATATGTGTTTCAGGATGGCTCGAAACCCTGTGAACCAATGCGGGAGTTAATGGTGCGATCGAGTTGGGGAATTCCGATCGAAAAATTTTTGCAATCAGCACCGCAGTTTTCGACGAAAACGGCAGAAAAACAGCCTAAAAATATCAGTTTAGAGCCACCATCTCAGTTGTTGGCTGAGCGGCCAGGGACATCGAATTTAACAGTTTCCCAACCTGTTGTTAACACCGCTAAGCTGATGCGGCAACAGGCGGAGGCTGCTAAAAGTTGCACTCAGCTTTAGTCTGCTCTTTATTTCTTAGTCGGCGCAGTTTCAACCGCCGAGATAGGGATCATCTCACTTTTACAGTCAAGCGAGAAATTGGAGTTTTGAGGTAGGAGGCAGAAGGAAAGAGTCAGAAGAAGTGTTTTTACAAATATGAGATTCTCCCCCGATATATTACCGAAAATCAGAGCTCGGCTATTACCCAAAATCAGGACACGGCAGTACCTTTTCTCGACAATTCATTATTTTGGGGTAGGGACACGGCATTGCCATGTCCTCGGTTGCTTACAATAAATCTTTCAATTTCTCATCTTCTCCCAACACCTTAATTACCTGTTTAATCTCCTGCGTCCTGTCTTTTTTCACAATCAAAGTCACATTACCATCTCTGACAACTACGACATCTTCTAAACCAATGGTGACAATCACCTCATTCTCATCTGCTGCATAAAAAATGCCGCCCTTGGTATCAATTCCGATGTGTTTTGCTAACTCGACATTCGGCTTATCTCCTTGCAGCAAACGGCCGATCGCATTCCAATCTCCTAAATCGTCCCAGCTAAAGCCTACGGGCAGAACACAGGCTTTTTGCGTCTTCTCCATCAGCGCGTAATCGATGCTAATTTTGGGTAATTCCGAGTAAGCCTGCGCGCCTTTTGCTTCCAAAGCTGCCATCATTTCCGGTACATGATTTCGTAATTCTGTCAAGACTGTTCCGACTCGAAATACAAAAATGCCGCCGTTCCAGCTAAACTTGCCGCTGGCTACAAATTCTTCCGCAGTTGTGCGATCGGGCTTTTCCGTAAACCTCGCCACCCGATAGGCGGGAAAACCCCCAAAACTGCCAATTTCCTCGCCTTGTTCGATGTAGCCGTAACCAGTCGAAGCATAACTTGGTTTTACTCCCAAAGTCGCGATCGCATCCTGATTTTTCGCCAACTCGGCCGCCGCCTCCAAAGTCTTGATAAACTCCTGTGGTTCCCCAATCCAGTGATCCGCCGGGAAAAAACCAACAACCGCATCCTCACCGTAACGCTTCGCAGTTTCTATAGCAGTCCAGGCCACCGCCGGCGCAGTATCCCGGCCCTCCGGTTCCGCCAGTAAATTCTCCGGCGGTAACAGCGGCAACTGTTCGCGAACCCCCGCAGCCAACATTTCCGACGTTACCACCCACAAATCGTCCCAACCGTTACCTAATTCCAAAAGTCTTTCCGCAGTAGCCTGCAGCAAACTCTTGCCGCTACCGTCGAGACTCAAAAACTGCTTGGGCCGCTGCTTGCGACTTAGTGGCCAGAAACGTTCGCCTTTACCGCCGGCCAGAATCACAGGAATTAAGGTTCTACTCATTGTTTAAAGTTTAAACTGTTCACATCTATTTTGCCTTGATACTGGTAGGGACACGGCAATGCCGTGTCTTTACCCGTAGCTTAATTTTTAATTCTACCTTCTATCTTCTGCCTGTCACTTTTTCAATCCAATTAGTATCACGATCAATGTAAGGTGCGCCACAGCATACCTTATTCAATATAAGACCGAAAAACTCTGGTTGAGGAATCATTGAAGATTGCTATAGCCACTAGGAATTAGCCATTACCTATTACTTGGACAATTCGATATTGAGTTCGTTCACAACACGGCGTTTGAGCGGAATTGATTTTTCTCTAGGCAGCAAGTCAAATACTTTCCGAAAAGCATCATCTACCTGTTCAAATGGTATTTGTCCTTTTTCATTGAAAACCACTTTTCCCGATTGGTCTAAAATGACAGTTTGAGGTACGAAACCTTCGTAATAATGGCTTGGTTCGGTGATTTCGGGTGACGGTTGCGGAGGCAAAGAGTCAATTGTTATGGGCATAAAATCGGCTTCGCGCCCGTAAAATTCCTGGAGTTGAGAGACGACGATCGCGTATTGCTTGGAGTCGCTGCTGTCGTCAGTGTAAAAAACCAACAGTACGGGTTTATGGCGTTTGAAAGAATCTGTAATCTTGACTTTAGGAGGAACTAGGGAACCGTTGCCGGCGTAGAGGGCAAATATTGTACCGTCAAAGCGATCGTCTGTGAGAGTAGCCAAGGCTGGCGCAGTGCCGCTTAGCAGTATGAAGCTAAATGCGATCGCCACTGTTAAAAGAGTGGCTGACAAGATTCGCCTCAGCCAGCGGATGCCAGAAGCAGCAGTAACGATTGAATTTTTGTTCTCAGTAAATATCATAGGTTGTGGGCAGTTGCTGGAAGGAAAGCGAAATCAGATGCAAAAACTTTCCTAAGTTTATCAGGAAAATGTAGGCAAATGTTGTTGAGTAGGTTAAAGTAGTTTCGGCTCGATGATCATAAATTGCTGATAGTGGCGATCGACAAGGTGATTCGACAGGCTGAAGATCACTATTTGCGATCGCCTTTTCAGGGGCGGACTGGAACAGTCCGCGCCACAATAAAATTTATTTGTGGTGGGGTAGGCTTCTAGCTTCCCAGAAGGGTGCAAGATATTAAATTCAACTGATTACTAGAAACTGACAACTGGGAATTTACAACTAATGATAGCTTTGCTTGACGCACTCTTCGCCCAAACGCCCGCCGCTGATGTTTCCGGGTCAGCTCAAATCAATCTGGTGCAGGCCCTTGTTTTAGGAGTTGTACAAGGATTAACAGAGTTTTTGCCCATCAGCAGCAGCGCTCATTTAAAGGTAGTGCCGATCGCCCTGGGATGGGGCGATCCGGGGGTTGCTTATACTGCTGTTATTCAGTTGGGCAGCATTATTGCAGTGCTTTGGTATTTCTGGAAAGACTTGACAAATATAACTGTTGGTGCAGTAGAAGCTCTGGTGCAGCGCGACTACAAATCGCATGAATTTCAAATGGCGGTAGCACTGGTTTTGGGAACAATACCTATAGTCTTTTTTGGGCTGCTAATCAAGGCATTGGTCCCAGATTTTGACAAGTCGCCACTCAGGAGTTTGGCCAGCATCGCCATTGCTTCGATCGTGATGTCGCTACTTTTAGCAACAGCAGAAAAAATTGGCAAGCGCAATCGCACTTATGAAAAGTTAACTGTCTTAGACGGTATTTTGATGGGATTAGCTCAAGCAATCGCATTGATTCCGGGGTGTTCGCGATCGGGCTCTACCCTAACAGCAGGATTGTTTATGGGGTTGGAAAGACCTGCCGCCGCGCGGTTTTCTTTTTTATTGGGAATTCCGGCAATTACTCTGGCTGGATTAGTGGAATTAAAGGGTGATTTGGCACAAGGAATCGGCGATGCTGGAGTTGCAGCTTTGATAGTCGGAACGATTTCATCATTTGTGTTTTCTTATTTGTCGATCGCGTGGCTAATGAAGTTCCTGCAAACTCAAAAGATGTGGATATTTGTGTTGTATCGGCTAGCTTTTGGCGTGGCCATTTTAACGGCGATAGCAGGTGGGGCAGTGAAAAATATTTAATAGGTGAAGTAAACTTGGTAGGAGTGACTCAAATCGCTCCTGCCTTATAAGCTAGCAGCAAACAAGGACAGAATTCGAGTAGGTGCGATCGCTCCCAACTCCTGATTACCATCCTTATTGCAAATTAAAAGTGTATAATTAGGTCTAGTTCCACAGGCAACTGCGATGACTACTCTGAAACCCCGTTATAGTAAGCAAGAGTTGGCACGACTGGGGGATGAGATCTACGATCGTACTGTGCGATCGCAAGTTGATCCGAGTAACAAAGGTAAAATTGTGGCGATCGATATTCCGACAGGTGCATGGGAGATAGATAGTAAGGACATAGTAGCCTGTAGCAGACTCTGAACAAACTACCCCACTGCTCAGATATAGATTGTGCGCGTTGGTTCACCTTATGTTAGTCGTTTTGGTGCGGGTAATATCCAAGCAAAATGATTCCTGGATCGGATTGTAGACAGCGGTACAGTGAAAATCAAAAAAAGACGCTAAAAAAATATAAACTTTGACAAATTACTGCGCCAGATGCTGCGAAAAAACTTGACAAATAGCTGCTTTTATGATAATTAGATTTAGATCTAATATACAAAAAATCTCAAAAATAATAATTTATTCAATCTAAAAAGATCATCGCGAACTTATGAGCGACTTATCAATCCGGCCCGCCCTAATCACCAAAGTTATCCCCGACAGCATCTGCGCCGAAATGGGATTTGAACCCGGAGACTCAATCGTCGCCGTCAACGGTCAAAAACCCCGCGACTTAATTGACTATCAATTCCTGTGCGCGGATGAATTTCTCGAATTAGAAGTATTAGACAGTAAAGGCAAAAGTCACAAATTAGAAATAGAAAAAGAGTATGACGAAGACTTGGGAGTAGAGTTTGAGACGGCTCTTTTTGACGGACTAATTCAGTGCAACAATCGCTGTCCTTTTTGCTTTATTGACCAACAACCACCGGGAAAGCGGGAAACTCTCTATCTCAAAGATGATGACTACCGCCTCAGCTTTCTTTATGGTAGCTATCTCACTCTCACAAATCTGACTCAAAAAGAGTGGGACAGAATCCAACAAATGCGGCTTTCTCCTCTCTATGTTTCCGTACACGCTACGGAACCGGAAGTGCGAATTCGGTTGCTAAAAAATCTCCGCGCGGGGAAGATTCTCGAACAAATCAAATGGTTTCAAGAACGCCGCTTGCAAATTCACGCTCAAGTAGTTGTTTGTCCTGGTATTAATGATGGGGAACATTTAGAACGCACTTTGTTAGATTTGGCCAAGTTTCATACTGGAAGTATTCCGGCTGTAGCATCGGTGGCTGTAGTGCCGGTGGGTTTAACTCGCTTTCGCCCTGCAGAAGATGAACTGATCGCAGTTACTGCGGAAAAAGCGCGAGAAGTAATCGAGCAAGTTCAGAAAATTCAAGGGCTTTTGAGTACAGGAAAAGGTAGCCCAAAGACGAAAAGGAAGAATTCAAAATCGCGCTGTATTTGGCTGGCTGATGAGTGGTTTTTAATAGCTGGTTTAGATTTGCCGTCGGCTGCTGATTACGAAGATTATCCGCAAATTGGTAATGGTGTGGGTTCTATCCGCCAGTTTATCCAGCAGTTTGAAACGGCTTTTGAGAAGCTGCAACCGATGCAAGTCGAGCCGGATCGCAAGTTAGTTTGGGTAGTGGGAAATGCTGTAGAAAAAGCTTTTGAGCCGATCGTACAACAACTAAACCAAATTCCCGGCTTGTCCGTCAACATGGCAGCACTGTGCAGCAACTACTGGGGACAAACGATCACTGTCACGGGTTTGCTCACCGGGCAAGATTTGCTCGAAGCTTTGCAGGGGCGAGACTTGGAAGATGGCATCCTGCTGCCGTCGGTGATGCTAAAACAGGGGGAACCGCGTTTTCTCGACGACATGACCCTCGAACAGCTCGCCAGCTCGCTAAAAACCCGGATTTTGCCGGTGAGCGGAGTAGAGGAACTAATCTCGGCGGCGATCGGTCTGGCAAATGCTGAAGTTAAATTCTAAATTTTGAATGGAACATTCAAAAGTTAAGATGAGTATGGTAATTGTGACTTGTAACCGTCGAGTTCAGGCTACAGACTAGAAACTTGAGACCTCAATCTTGCTCTAAAATTGTCTCTAGGATTGCAGAGTAATTAAAAAATTATGCGTGTTTTTCGTCAAATCATCGTAGTCGGAGTGGGCGCTGCAATTACTTTGGGCAACGCCGCACAGAGTGCTTCAGCACAGTCTCCGACTCAATCTCAGGACAGTTTGGCCCGCTTCAATCAGCTCGAATTAGGGCAGAATGTTCGATCGACCTCGAACACAGCTGCAGAATCAGCATCACAGGCCGAACAGTCGATCGCCCTTAACCCCCCAACCGGGCCCGACGAGCAAGCATCAAAGCCTCAACAGGCTGCTCCGGCTTCCCCATCAACTCTGTCTCAGGCCGGTTCAACGCCTCTTAGAGGCTTGGAACCGACACAGACTCAGCAGCCTTCCCCGAACCCTCCCAACAATGTTCCTGTGCCCAGTTCCCCGGTACCAATTCTCCGGGGCACTCCGAACGAAAGTTTCCCCCCTCTCCCTCCGAGGGGCATTTTAGACACCAAGCCTCCGACTTCCCTGGAACCCAACCCGAATCCGCTGCTGTTTCCGACAAACCCGGAGGATGTCAGGATCGAGCAAACAGAGTCAATTACCTTGCAACAGGCGATCGACCTCGCCCGCCGCAACAGCCAAGTTTTGCAAATCGCCGGACAGCAAGTGGAACAAAGCAGATCCGCTTTGCGCGAACAGCAAGCTGCTCTTTATCCAGACCTGAATTTTCAAATGGACGCCAGCCGCTCTGTGACTGCCGGCGGAGAACTCGGAGTCCGGGCTCAGCAGCGCTTCAACAACTCTCGGGCTAACGGAACCGGGCAGCCCGCCGAGCAAGCCCGGCAAAATTTAGGCAACAACAGTCTCAACAGCACTTTGCAGTTGAACTATGACATCGATTTGTTCGGCAGACGGCGGGCTAACATTCGCGCGGCAGAGGAACAGTTGCGGCTTCGGGAACTGGATGTGGAACGCCAAGCCGAGGAACTGCGCTTCGACACTGCTGAGGCTTACTACAACTTGCAAAACGCGGACGGACAAGTTGCCATCCGCCAAGCTTCGGTGAGAAATGCCGAGCAAAGTTTGCGGGATGCCGAAGCTTTGGAACGCGCAGGGGTGGGAACCCGGTTTGCGGTGTTGCAGGCTCAGGCAAATTTGGCTAACGAACAGCAACAACTCTCACTTGCCCGTCGTGACCAGCGAGTTGCCCAGCGGCGTCTGGCTGAGATTTTGAATATCAGCCAGTCGGCGAACTTGACAGCGGCTGACCCGGTAGAGCAAGCGGGCTCTTGGAGGCTGTCTTTGGAAGAGAGTATCGTGCAGGCTTTTAAGAATCGCCCCGAGTTGGAACAGCAGTTGGTGCAGAGGGATATCAGCAAGCAGCAGAGGCGATCGATTCAGGCGGGGCGTTTGCCTCAACTGAGCGTTGGGGGTAGTTACAACGTACTGGGACAAGACCCTGACGACCCCAACCCGTTTGCTACTCGTGGGTGGGCGGATGGTTATTCGATCCGGGCGAGTCTGACTTGGAGTATCTTCGACGGGGGCGCGGCGAACGCGAGGGTAAAACAACGGGATGCTGATATTGCGATCGCCGAAAGTCGATTCGACCAGCTCCGCAATCAGGTGCGCCGGGAAGTGGAACAAGCTTATTTTGGCTTAGAGTCGAGTTTTGAGAATATCGAAACTTCTGAGGCGGGGGTTAGGCAGTCGATAGAAGCTCTGCGTCTGGCGAGACTGCGGTTTCAAGCTGGCGTGGGTACTCAGACGGATGTGATTCAGGCGGAAACTGATTTGACTAGGGCTCAGAGAAACCGATTGTCGGCAATTGTCACTTTCAACCTGGGGCTTTCGTCTCTTGAGCGCGCTGTGAGCAATCTTCCGACTAATAACCTCTCGGATGCTCCTTGAGATTGGGTTGGGGCGAGCTTTAATTACCAGATCAATTGGACATCCTGTATTAAACGTCCGACACATTAGTTAATATTTTGTAATAGAATGCGATGTCAACTGCGTTAAGGAATCGGCAATGGCCAATATCAAGTTTGTGAAGGAAAATCAGGAAGTCATCGCCGCAGACGGGGCCAATTTGAGGCTCAAAGCTCTAGAAAACCGCATCGATTTGTACAGCTTTTCGGGCAAGCTCATGAATTGCGGGGGCATTGGTCAATGCGGCACCTGCATTGTGGAAATTGTCGAGGGCAGTGAAAATCTGTCGCCCCGCACTGACTTTGAGAACCGCAAGCTCAAGAAAAAGCCCGAAAACTATCGCTTGGCTTGTCAAGCTATGGTCAATGGTCAGGTGAGCGTGAAGACTAAACCCTAACTGCCAGTGGGCATTGGGCAAACAGGGCATTGGGCAAACAGGGCATTGGGCAAACAGGGCATTGGGCAGTGGGCAAAAGGAAATAAAAATTCTTGGATTCTGAATTTTGATTTTTTACCTATTCCACTGTCTAGTGCTGGCTTCTGCTGTATTCAAGTTTGCCTTCTACCTTTGAGTGATATCCTGGTTGTGTGTATTTTCATATTTTTAGATAGAGGCGAGCGTCTTCATGGAAGTTAACGATTTAGGGTTTGTGGCAACCATTCTGTTTGTATTGGTTCCCAGTGTTTTTCTAATCATTCTGTACATTCAAACAGCTAGCCGTCAAGGTAGAAAAGATTAGCAACTGCTGCTATTTCTGTCTGGCGCAAGCTGCTTGCAAAAAAAAGCGCCAACAGCTTTTTGCTGAGGCGCTTTTTTGTTAACTGTTGAGTGTTGGCGGCTAACTGTTAACGATGAGATTCTAGCCGACTGTGCGGGCTAGCAAGACGGGACAGTTGGCATAAACTCGCACGTAGTCTGATAGCGAATTTCCCAGGAGTCGATCGATATCCACAAAGTTTTTGGCAACGCTGGGTCGCCGATCCGGGGAACCGATTACCAACAAGTCGGCATTCAACTCGTCTGCAATCCGACAAATTTCTTCCCCTGGCTTGCCTGTAGCACTCACGCAGCGGTAGCTAACTCCCATTTGTTTGGTTAGTGCTACTGCTGGGGCCAATACAGCGTCTTTTTCAGCACTTGTTGTTAAATCTGTGCTGGATTTTCCCGTCAAATCTTTGGTGACGTGTACTAAAATTATCTCTCCGCCACTGACTTCTTTGACCAAAGATAGCGCAAGCTGTAATGACTGTTTGGCAGCTTCTGATTTGTCTACCGCCACCATGACGCGCTTGATTTTTTTGACGTAAATATCGTCTTTTACTAACAACATCGGTCGGGATGTTAGCTGGAAAACGTACTGGCTGACTGAGTTTTCCAAAATCGATTGCAGCCGTCCGAGTCCCCGGGAACCCATAATTACTAAGTCGGATTGTTCTTCTTCTGCGACTTGGCAAACTGTGGTTTTCGGGTCTCCCTGTTTGAGCCGGGGATTGACTTTGCTGGGATCTATTTTCAAAGACTGGACTGCTTGTGCTAAAATCTTTCCTCCTTCTTCCAATTTCTCGGCCATGCCATCGGAGGTTACTTGCGGCGGCACGACGTGCAAGACGGTGACAGAGGTTTGTTGCAAGGAAGGGATGTCCATCAACATATTAAACATCTCTTCGCACAAGCCGCGACCGGCGACGGCTACTAAAATTTTTTCTATCATGGTTTTTGGCGGTAAAAACAGTTGAGTTTTCTTGTGCGACGTTAAACTAGGGCGTTGGTACTCTAGTTACTTACTGTCAAGCATAAGCCTGAAGTTTGTCTTATGATTTGTAGAAATGTAGCGTTTTGGAACGATTTGTAAAGTGTTAGAGAACGATCGAACTCAACCAGAACTCGCACCGGCTGGTGCTATTCAAAATCGGCGCGGGATGGACTCTGAGGGCTGGTTTGAATATTTGGTGCGAGTGTACCCTCACCATACTGACTACAGCGGTGTGGTGTGGCACGGGACTTATATTACTTGGATGGAGGAAGCTAGGGTGGAAAGTTTGCGCTCTCTTGGCATCGAGTATGCAGACTGGGTGGCGCAGGGTTTGGAATTGCCCGTGGTGGAACTTTCGCTGCGCTACCACCGGGCTGTACAAATGGGTCAATCTGTGGCAGTCAGAACGCGGATCGCTGCTACCGAGGGTGTGCGGCTGCTTTGGGATTACGAAATTCGATCGGCTGATACTCAGGAGTTATATGTGACAGCACAGGTAACTTTGGTTGGTGTCGATCGCGACAAAGGCAAGATTATCCGGCAATTGCCGCCGGTGCTGAAGGAGGCTTTGACAAGGCTTTCTGTTAAACCTTCAACCTAAGCTGCTGTTAACTATAAAAAATAGTTGGTGCAGCCTTAGTAAGTAGAGTGCGTGACTTTTGAGTCACTTTATTCGTCGCCCAAATTTTCTTTGATCACGCACCCTACACAACTGCCTTCTGCCTTCATTGGAACTTTTAATAATGTCAAAAAAACTGGGATTGCCAGAGCAAAATATTGAACTTCAGCTCAATATTTTGGAAAAAACCGAGTTAAACTCTGCCTTAACAACTGAAGACAAAACTATTGTTTCGGGAAAGCCAGACCGTTTAAAAAACGGTGAATTAGCTGACAGTCAAGGTAAAATTTGGGCGATCGTTTCGCTGTCGGCAGCGCTGCTAGCGGTGTCGCTGGCGGCGATTTTTATTAGGTTGAGCGAACGGGAAATCAGCCCGAATGCTACTGTTTTTAACCGTTTGTGGATAGCAACTGTGGTATTTGGAGTGTGGAATGGTGCTGATGCTGCGCGCCGCCGAATGTCTGGGGCCCAAGTTAAAGAGCGATCGAACTACACTCTGCAGGATGTGATGCTGTTAATAGCCGTAGGCGTGGTTTCTTCTGCTTCTGTGGGTTTCTGGGCCTGGTCACTGAGTCAGACTAATGTCGCTAATTCTACTGTACTGCGAAACTTAACTCCTTTATTTACTACTTTGGGGGGATGGCTGCTGTTGGGGCGACGCTTTGACAACAGGTTTTTGGTGGGACTGGCGGTGGCTTTGTCCGGCGCAATTGCGATCGGAATCGACGATTTGCAAACTGCGGGAGACCATCTTGTCGGCGACGTTGCTGCTCTTTTATCGGCGATGTTTTATGCAGGAAATCTGCTAATTTCAGAACATTTGCGAACCAAGTTTCCGGCGACAACTATATTGATGTGGCGCTGTTTTATGGGCAGTATCTTGGTTTTGCCACTGGTTCTGCTTGCGGGCGATCGAGTTTTCCCTTATTCTGAGCAGGGATGGCTGACTGTAATTGCTTTGGCCGTGATTTGCCAAGCTTTCGGTCAGGGACTGCTTATCCACAGTCTCGGTAGTTTGTCGTCGGAATTTGTAGCTTTTTTCCTGCTGCTAGAACCCGTAATTACGGCGATTATGGCTTGGGTGCTGTTTTCGGAAAGTTTGAGCTTGTTTAATTGGTTTGCTTTTTGTGTGGTTTTGGCGGGAATATACTTGGGAAAATCTAGCGGTTCTGTGGCTAAAAAATGAAACCAAAAGGAAAAAATACTTAAATGAATCCAACATCAATCAACCTGAATCGCTGGCATTACGACTTTAGTTTGCTGCCTCAATATTTGGAGGTGCTGTTTGCTAAATTGCGGATTGCTGTGGTGTTCGGCGGCGACTGCGATCGCCCCGGCTCAGTGATTTACAAAACTCACAATCCCCGCTCTTGGAAGAGTTACGAAGTAGTCGCCCGCGAGATTGCTAAAGCCTTAGCAGAAATTGGCTTTCAGCAAGTCTTTGTCATGCCTGATGACATGAATTTGCCGGAACAACTCAAACAAAAAAACATTCATTTAGTGTGGCTGAATACTGGCGGAGTCCAGGGCTACAATCCTGTTTGTCACACTCCCGCATTGTTGGAAATGTTGGGAATGCCTTATGTCGGTCACAATCCTTTAAATAGTTCAACTTTAGATAACAAACACGCTTTTAAACGAGAACTGCAATCAGTCGGAATTAAAACCGCTCCGTTTATGACTTGGCATCCTTCTCAAGGGATTTTTGAGCCTAATTTACATCAGCGTTTTGCCATTGCTTTTGGTGACTATCAAGGGCCGTTTGTTGTTAAACCCGTATCCGGTCGCGCTTCGCTGCACGTTCATTTTGTAGACAAAATTGAGGGTTTGTCTCAGGCGGTTTCGGAAGTTCACCGAACCACTCACAATACTGCTTTACTTGAAAAATATTTGCCGGGACGAGAATTTTGTGTAGCAGCTTGTGGATATGTTAAATATGCTAAAGGCGGCTTTTGTAAAGATACAAAACCTTTTGCTTTTTCCACGATAGAGCGGGTGCTGGAGCCTGACGAACTTATCTTTACTTCTATGGATAAAAAAGCAATTACGGCCGATCGAGGACGGTTGATGGGCAGTGAGGAACCTGAACTCAAACAAGAGTTAATTGAGTTAGCTAGAAAAATTTATTGGGAGTTTAGTTTGAACAGCTTGGTGCGGATTGATGTCCGAAGTGATGCTGATGGCTCGCTTTATGTTTTAGAAGCAAATCCCAAACCGGATCTGAAACATCCGGGGGAAAATGTGACGAGTTTGGTAGCTTTAGGTTTGGCGGAATACGGGATGAGTTATAACGATTTAATTTTTAGTTTATTGGCGGATAGGTTGGATTATTTGTTGACTCAGCATATCGAAATTATTCCTCATATTGTGGATTTGCTGCATTAATCGGACTTGCAGGGTGCGCTGCACCTTACCTGTAAACAAAAGGGATTTGTAAAGAAATATAAATTGTTGAGCCAAGTAAACACAGGCTGGCAAGTTGTGATAGCTTTGAGTAAGATAGCAATTTGTGGATGTCCATTTTTGGATCGGGATCAAAATCACTCAATTTATATTAATTAGATAAAACAAATGCAAGCATTACTTTTAGTCATAGGATTTGGAGGCGGAGCCTTAGTCTGCTGGCTAATTTTGAATAAGCGAAATTCACGCAATTTGGTGCGGATGCAGGGTTCGCAGGAGGCTATATCGAATTTGGCTGCTCAGTTGGATGCCCGAACTTCGGAATTGCGGCAAAAGGTACAGAATGAAAATCAGCTCAATTCAGAATTGGCTCAGTTGCAAAGTCGGTTGGAAGCTGTGACTCGCGAGCAAGAATTGTTAAAAAATCAAGTGTCGGAAATGGAAGAATTTTTGGCAGGAATTGCCCAGGATCGATCGCAAATTGATGCTCTGATTGCTGATTTGCAGTTTCAGCTAGAAAATGCTCAACAAGCTGAGTCCCAGTTAGCAGAAGTGGCAGAACTTCAAGAGCAGTTAGAAGTTGCGGATCAGGAGCGATCGCAACTTAACGCTCAATTGCTGGAAATGCAAGCAGAGTTAGAGGCGGTTGATGCAGAACGTTCTCAATTTCACGCTCTGCTGTCGGAATTTGAGAGTCAGTTGGAAACGGCTACTCAAAGCAGATTGCATGTACAGTACCAGTTGTCGGAAATTCAAATAAAGTTCGATCGCTCCATTCAAGAGCGCGAGCAACTTCAGTCTCAACTGTCGGGTGTGCAAGCTCAACTGCAATTAGTCGAAGCAGAGCGATCGCAATTTACTTCGGAATTGTCAGAGCTACAAGCTCAATTGGAGAGTGCAGAGCAAGAACGCGAAATACTCAACTCTCAATTGCAAACCGCTCGCCAACAAGCAAAGCAACCTCCATTTGAATTATTAGAACTGCAAAGACAGTTAGACGCAGCTAATCTGGAGAAAATGCAGTTAAACTCTCAACTTCATGAAGTACAACTTCAATCCGAAATGGTTGTTGTAGAGCGAGAAAGACTGCTGTCTGAGTTGTCAGAATTGGAGTCTCAGATACATCGCAAGGAGGGAGATAGCTCGCAACTCCAGTCTCAGTTATCAGAACTGCAAGCTGAATTAGAAACTGCTAACACAGAACGATCGTACCTTTATTCTCAACTGTCCCAATTGCAAAGTCAAATCGAGACAGCAAATCAGATCCCAACTCAACTTCAATCTCAGGTATCCGACTTAGAAGCTCAGCTAGATAGTGTGCGTCAAACTCGCTCAGAATTAGAAGTTCAGCTAGAAACTGCTAACACAGAACGCTCGCAACTTTATTCTCAACTCTCGGAAATCCAAAGTCAAGCCGAGACGGCCAATCAGAATCAAGCTCAACTTCAATCTCAAGTATCCGAGTTAGAAAACCAGTTAGAAAGTGTGCTTCAAAATCGCTCTGAATTGGAATCTCAACTCACTTCTCAACTCTCGGAATCCCAAAGTCAAATCGAGACGGCTAATCAGAATCAAGCTCAACTTCAATCTCAAGTATCCGAGTTAGAAAACCAGTTAGAAAGTGTGCTTCAAAATCGCTC
>NZ_JAUBTR010000049.1:0-7977 GCF_036705045.1 Microcoleus sp. BR0-C5 | reverse complement strand
TGAATTGGAATCTCAACTCACTTCTCAACTCTCGGAATCCCAAAGTCAAATCGAGACAGCCAATCAGAATCAAGCTCAACTTCAATCTCAAGTATCCGACTTAGAAAATCAGTTAGAAAGTGTGCGTCAAACTCGCTCAGAATTAGAAGTTCAGCTAGAAACAGCTAATACCGAACGATCGCAACTTTATTCTCAAATCTCCCAATTGCAAAGTCAAGCCGAGACAGCAAACCAGAATCAAAATCAACTTCAATCTCAAATCTCCGAGTTAGAACACCAGTTAGAGAGTGTGCGTCAAAGTCGCTCTGAATTGGAATCGGGGTTCACTTCTCAAATCTCCCAATTGCAAAGTCAAATCGAGACAGCCAATCAGAATCAAGCTCAACTTCAATCTCAAGTATCCGAGTTAGAAAGTCAGTTAGAGAGTGTTCGTCAAAGTCGCTCTGAATTGGAATCGGGGCTCACTTCTAAAATCTCCCAATTGCAAAGTCAAATCGATACAGCTACTCAAAATCAAACTCAACTTCTATCTCAAGTATCCGACTTAGAAAGTCAGTTAGAAAGTGTGCGTCAAAGTCGCTCTGAATTGGAATCTCAGCTAGAAACTGCTAACAGAGAACGATCGCACCTTTATTCTCAACTCTCGGAAACTCAAAGTCAAATCGAGACAGCCAACCAGAATCAAGCTCAACTTCAATCTCAAGTATGCGAGTTAGAACATCAGCTAGAGACAGTTTATCAAGAACGCTTGCTGCTAACATCGCAACTTTCGGAAGCGGGCGATCGACAATCTGAGCATTTTGAGTCGAAGTCAGGGCAAATTAAAGCATCTACTTCAGATACCCAAGTTTTGAAGACTAAAAAATTTGTTGTTTCTCAGCAGGGTGAAGGCGATTATACTACTATTAGCGAAGCGCTGAAAAATGCTGCACCTGGTACGCGCCTTGAGGTGCATCCAGGCGTTTACCGCGAAAGTCTAATTCTCGACAAATCGGTAGAAATTATCGGCAGCGGAGATGTCGATCGCATTGTGGTTGAAAGTATCAACTCAAACTGCATTAAAATGGCAACTGACAGTGCTTTAGTGCGCGGTTTAACGCTGAGCGCAACTGGGAAATATTACACTGTAGATATTCGCAAAGGCGAGTTAATCATAGAAGACAGCGATATCACTTCTGCGGACTATTCTGTGGTGGGAATTTGCGGCCCTGATGCAAATTCTATCCTCCGCCGCAGTCAAATTCATGATGGGGTATGGAACGGAATTTTTATATCGGATCATGGGAAAGCAACGGTGGAAGATTGCAGTATTTTTGACAACGGCAGTTTGGGAATAGGTGTCGGATTGGGAGGAAAATTGATCGTGCGCCGGTGTCGGATTAATGGGAATGAAGGTGAGGCGATCGCCGTTTACAGAGATGGCATTGCTACCGTGGAAGATAGCGATTTAACGGGCAATGCTGGGGGTGCTTGGCGCATTGCAGATAACGGATACCTGCGCGGCAAAGACAATCAAGAATAGAAGAAGGAAGAAGGCAGAAGGCAGAAGGCAGAAGGCAGAAGGCAGAGGGAAGGAGGAAGAAGGAAGAGGAAAGAGAATTCCAAATTAGCGATTCCCAATCCCCGATTGCCAATACCCAATTACCAATTACCAATTCTCAATGCCTAACAATCTAGCTGGATTGTGTTTCATCATTAAATCAATTTCCTGCGGGGAAATGCCTTTATCTATCAATTTTTTCACAAATAATTTGTAACCTTCCGCAGGTAAAGGATCTGGTTTTCTTCCCAAATCGGTGCTGAGAACAAAATGCTCGGCTCCTATTAGTTTAATAGCTGCTGCCATCTTCTTAATTGAAACTTGATGCCAGTTTTTGTGACCCTCATCAGCGGCATTTTCTCCCATCAAATCGTTCACAAATGCGAGTTCTAAGAAAGCTCCGGCTGCGGCGGCTGTTTGCATATTTTCTAGGGATAAACCGGGTACATCCGCCATTGCGTGAGTAATCAGGATGTTTTTAATGTTGAGCAGCTTGGCTTCACTGACAACCGCCATCACTTCTTTTGAGGAAATATGACCGGTTTCCAATACCAAATTCTCTTTGGCTACCATCTTCAAGACCGCTGCTGTTTCCGGTAAAACCTTGCCATTTTCCGCAACTTTAATCCCCCTTCCCGACTTGTGAAAAACCTGCAAGTGATGCTCAGCATCAACGGTTGGTAGCCACACTACTTTACCGTATTTGCCACCAATGCGGTGCATTGCTTCTACAGCGTCGGGATTAATGCCGCCTACCGAATGATTGAGAACAATTCCTCCGAAAACTTCGATTTCTGGTACTATTTTATTAACCAAAACGGCCCGCGCTGCTGTGCTGGCATAATGATTTTTCAATACAACAGCTTTCATCTTCGCCCTAGCAGCTAATTTCGCTACCTCAAAATCATCCAACCTGCGGGGAATCACATCAGGAGAAGAATGAATGTGAAAGTCAATCGCACCTTCAATCGTACTCTGTGGCAAATTGATTATCGGCGGATCTCCGACAGCATAAACAGGCAGACAAAACCAATAGCAAACCATCCAAACTAACGTAAAAAAAACAGCTTGCATTCCTCCCCTCTGCGTTCTCTGCGCCCTCTGCAGTTCATCCCCTCTTAATCCTCTCAAATAAAAGATTTAACCACATTTGCCAAAGCTTCAGCATTCTCTTCGTGCATACCCAAAGAACCGGGAATAACTCGCGATTCAACACCCGGTAATTCCGTTAATGCTTCCATTTCAGCCTTTGATTTTGGCGGCGCATTTTCAGCAATTACAACCATCACCGGCACTGCTAATTGTTGAAATTTATCTGTAAATTCCGATCGCACTTTTGCCGTATCTAAACCACCAGTCACAAAGGCAGCGGAACCGTACCTAGCACCGGGTTTTTGCGTCACTTGCCATTTGCTTTGGATGAAATCTGGCGTGACTTTAGCTGAATCGGCGTAGACGTGGCGGCGGTACATGAGACTGAGGAATGACGGCGCTGTGTTGAGTTTGTATAGGAATTGTCCCAGTAAGGGCGATCGTACTAATTCTCTCACAATTCCGTGCCAGCCGCTTTGCTGTTTGCTCATCGTCGGCAAAGGCCCGCGCCAAGTGGGCGCAGCTAACACAATCTTTGACCAAACATTCGGTTTTGATTGCGCTAATTTCATCACATAACCCGCAGCGTGACCTGCTGCAACTACAGCCACAGGACTATTAAAATTTGCCTCAACAAAATTTTTTAGAAATTGATAGTATAATTGCGGTTTATAGTCGGTTCGCGGGCGATCCGAGTCGCCGAAACCCGGCCAATCTAAGCTCACCACTTGAAATTTAGGAGCTAACAATTCTGCTAAAGGACGCATTTCTTCTCGCGTCGAAACCGTACTGAAAGCCGGCAGCAGCAATACAGTATTTCCCTGTCCTCTGGTTTCGTAAATAACTTTGATTTGCGTTTCTTGCCAATTCCAGATATATTCTTGAACGGCGGCGGAATAGTTGCCAGAACCTGATTTTGTTAAATTTGTAGTTTGAGTCATGACTGTTTCTTCTTTTAATTTGCTTCGGCTTGCTTGCTCAATTCACAAGCAAGTGCCTTATTTTTCATCATTTGAAAAATGTTGTAAAATCCGTTAGCGCGGGAAGGTGTTAAACTCACATTCAATCCCGTGTCTTGAATAAAATCTGGGGTAATGGTGACAATTTCAGCAGGCGTTAATCCGCTCAAACCTTCCACCAGCAAGCCAACTAATCCTTTGACTAACTGAGCGTCTGAATCGCCTTGATACAAAACTTTTCCCTCTGCCAAATTTGCAGTAATATAAACTTGCGACACGCAGCCAGAAACTTTGTTTTCCGGCAGTTTGTCGCTTTCGGGAAATGCTGGTAGTCGCTTGGCATACCACAGCAGTTGTTCGTAGCGCTGTTTCGGATCGGAATGTCGCTGAAAGCGCTGAACGATTTTAGCTAGGGCGGCGGGTAGCGCGGTGTTTGCGGACATGATTCACTCGTAGCGGTTTACTTCGTTAATATTATACATTTAATTTTGGCGGCGGGTGCGATCGATTTGCAACATCAGCGTTGATCTGCATTCATCTACTGTTACCAACCCAAAACTACAAATTTTGGCAGTCTCGTTCGTGTAGCTGCGAATAACCTTCGCCATTACAAACGGCCAAATTATAGACTGATGAAATATCAAAAAAAACAACTGTTGAGCTGTGATAGAATTCGATAGTATGCCTTTTGCCCGAAAGACATCGAAGGGCATTGTATGGGTGAGAAATTATTGAAATTTGTGGACATCACAAGGTCGATCGCTCTGAACTGCTCGATCGCCGCTCTGAATAGGTGATGGTAGATGAAAAGTGCGATCGTCCCGCAATTATCAAATTTCGCAACGATCGCGATTTGAGCAAGATTCAAACGTTAGCTCGAACACTATGGCGCGATCGCCCTCAAGAAGCTAGATCCAGAGGTGGCAAACCGCGCAACTGTCGCAGCGAGTTGATACACATCTGACAGTCGCAGCCAAACAGCGCCGCCGCCGCATCGCTTTCTTCTTCCGAAAAATCCAACATTGCCACCTGTTCGTCAGCAGGGCGTTGCCAACTAATTCTCGGCTTAGAAGCCGCAGCAGCAGACTTGCCAGAAAGCCGCACGCAAGTCAGGCGCTGAGTGTGGGGCGAGGGCACGCATTGGGGCGAATCAGCCGATTGAGCTGGTGTTTCGCTAATTAGAGGGGTATTTGCGATCGCGCTCAAAGACATCACAGATCCAAATAGCGTCGGACTTACCAATAAAGTGAGGAGCAATCTATTCATTTGTCGTGTTTAAGAACTTTAACGTATACAGTAGCCGATTATCTGTTGCAATTCAACAAGGTTTTCGCCCGAAATCACTACATTTTGTCGCTATTAAGGCTTAAAAGCCGAATATTTACCGCCTCAACCTCGAATAATTGTCCGCGTATTAGCAACCAGCATTTTCTAATAAGTATCACCTTTGCTTGCCAGTTTAAGATTTGTTGCAATTTGAGTAAGTTTAGCTTGCCAGTGATAACAAACTCTTCCAATTTGGGTAAACTGATTTCAGCAAGGGTTACTCGAAGCAGCGAACAAGTTTACCTCAAAAACCAGGTGGGGAGTGATGAGTACAGTTTTAGTGGTGGAAGATTCCCGCAGCCAGCGGGAGTGCATTTCACATCAGTTGAGATGCAGCGGATTGAATGTAATTCAGGCATCTGACGGTGTGGAAGCGCTGGATAAAATTGAGAAAAATTGTCCTGATTTAGTATTATTAGATGTCATAATGCCCCGTCTGGACGGCTACGGGGTTTGTCGTTTAATTAAAGCTAACCCCGAAACTCGGAACATACCGGTGGTATTTTTAACAGGCAAGGGACAGCAGTTAGCTTTATTTGCGAGGTTCCAGGGCGATCGCGCCGAGGCTTATGTTAGCAAACCTTGGCAGCCGAGGGAACTTTTGGCAACGATCAAAAAAGTTTTGCTCAATGCCAATATTAAGTTCGATCGAGCTTCAGCCGACGCTTGGACAGAATACGGGTTATTAAACTTAAGTACAGTCGAACTGTATCAAAGCCATGCCGATGCTTGGACAAAATACAGTTCCCAAATTATTAAATTGTATGATTCCAGCTTAGCAGCTTTTGAGCAAGCTTTGGCAATTGAACCGAGTCACTCCAATGCAAACAAGTATCGCAACCGAGTCCAGACAATCCGGGCAATTTTGATGAAAAAATTAGAGCACACTAAACCCTGCAAAGTGTGCGATTATTATTACGGTAAGGATGGCATCAATTGTGCGGTGCATCCTGCTGGCCGGCCTCAAGAACTGTGTCGCGATTGGGAATTGAATTAAAATAAAATGAAAACAAATAACCGCGCTAACTTAGAAATGCTGCTGCAAGAAAGAAACGAACATCCCGAAAGAATGGCTGAAATTGATGAAAAAATCAATTCAACTTTTCGCAAAAACTACGCAATTTTAGTAATGGATATGTCGGGATTTTCGCGCACGACAGTCCGCCACGGAATTATTCATTTTTTGGCAATGATTCACCGGATGCACGGAATTGTCAAACCGATAATTTCCGAATACGGTGGCACTGTAGTTAAGGAGGAAGCAGACAATATTTTTGCAGTTTTTTCCGATGTCAAATCAGCGGTGGAAGCTGCAATCAACTCTTTGAAACACACGGCGGCTGTCAACACTACACTGCCGCCGGAGATGGATATTTACCTCTGCATTGGTATTGGCTGTGGCGATGTTTTGATGCTGGAAGGAGAGGATATGTACGGATCGGAATTTAATCTGGCATCTAAGCTGGGAGAGGATTTGGCGGAACGCGGAGAGATTTTGCTTACCTCAGCAGCCTTTGAAAAGTTGGAAGGTGACAAGCAAGATTGGGAAAAAGTGGAACTTTCGGTTTCAGGTTTGGAATTGGTGGCGTATAAGCGGCTGTAATCGGGTGAATTTCTGTTGTCTTCTCGTTCTTCGCCCTGCTGAAAAATGAGAACATGACCCAGCCCAAAAACGGATGCGAGCCCCCGACTTAAGTCGTGGAAAGATAAAAATTTTAGACCAAAGTTCAAACTCCCAGATTTATATGTGGGGTAAATCTAAAATCTAAAATCTAAAATCTAAAATCGACTGACTAGCCTCAGCCTTGACTAGAAACCCGGTTTCTTCGGAGATACCGGGCGACTCAGCCATTGTGGTAGAAACCGCGTTGATGAGGCTATATTCTTAGAGAATATCGAATTTAAATAAAATTTAAAATCCAAATTTAAAATCACATGATTGAGGAACACAAAACTTGGCAATCTATTAATTTATCCGCTATTGGACAGCGGCTGGCTTGGCTACAGCAACAGCCAGACAAAGTTATTTTTTGCAAAGAGTCGGGTGTTCACTATGTTGCAGTCACAAAAGAGCGATCGCACATTAAGCTATCTTTAGTAGAAAAAATAAATCAGCAAACAGATTTACTGCAATCAGTTTTCGATTTCAACAATCCTTTACATCTAGTGTCTGAATATACTCAGGCGATGATGTTGGGTTTAGTGTGGCAAAGCCTACCTCAAAGAATCTACATAGCTGGATTTGGCGGCGGCAGAATTCCCTTAGTTTTGCACCACTATTTGCCGGAAACTGTTATAGAATGTGCAGATGTCGATCCGATCGCGATCGAAGCAGCTACACAGTGTTTTGGGGTAAAATTGGACGATCGGCTGACTGTAACAATTCAAGACGGCCGAGAGTATTTAGAGCAGCAAAAATCAGATACTCAGTACGATATCATCATGATCGACGTAGCTTTTGGCAACGGCTACTTTCCGCACCGCCTATCCACCAAGGAATTTTATCAAATCTGCGAAAAACAATTGTCAAGCAAGGGAGTTGTGCTAGCAAATCTGCTGCAAAGAGATCAGTTTTATGCAGAAAAAATCAAGACTTTTCAAAGCGTGTTTTCTCAAGTGTGCGTGTGTCCGTGGAAGGATATTAACAGCGTTTTGATGGGTACTAACAGCGCTATTTTAGGGAAAGATGAGATTGTTGCTAAGGCAAAATATTTACAAGATAGCTATCAATTTTCCTTTCCCTTAACAGACAGGGCGCTTGAGATAAAAGTAGGTAGAGAATTGGCTGAAGCTATACCTAATTTAGACAAAGCTCAAATTTTGCATGACGATTCGCCGCCCGCTGGTTATTTTGATTGCTGGTTATTCTGATATCTATAATAAGTCCCGGTTTACTCTTTGTGGAACAGGCCGGAAAGCCTGTTACTGATACAATGTTGAGATCACCCAGGGATTGAAAGAGACTGGGGGATAAAATTTCCCTCTAAGGATCGCGAATTAAATAACTTACAATTTTAATTGTTATTGTGGGATGGGCGTCCCGCCCGTCCAAAAAGGACG
>NZ_JAUBTR010000048.1:36049-53198 GCF_036705045.1 Microcoleus sp. BR0-C5 | reverse complement strand
ACTGGTTCGCGGATGCCGTCGATGTCCACTGGTGGGGCTGCGATGAAGGCGATGATGTAGCAGATGGTGGCGCTGAGCAGGGTGGGAATCATCAAGACTCCGAACCAACCGATGTAAATCCGGTTGTCGGTGCTTGTGACCCACTCGCAGAAGCGTTCCCAGACGTTGGCGCTTTCGCGCTGCTGTAAGGTTGTTGTCATGGTTTTATGATTGCTGTATTTGGTTGTCAATGTTCGGATGATGCTTATATTATTACGCCTATCGTTAAGGTTTGTAAAGGGGTTTGACGACAGTTAAACTGATGAGTGTGATTAGGATAGCTGATGAGAGGAAAGAGATGGCCCATCGCCCCCGCACGAAAAGAGATGACAGCGTGCACACGCGGCGCACCTCAACCCTAACGAACGGGAGCTATGGGAGGTGGAGAAGGTAAAGGAACAGGAGCGATCGCAGGTGGAGAGGCGGGGATGCGAGGAGGTGGAGAAATCCTGAACTGCAAGAGTTGCTGCGGGGTGAGCGAGCGCAAAATTCTCAGTCCGAGAGTGTCTCGGGAGATGCTTAAAGCGTAGGAGGGCTCCAAATACGGGCGGAAATTTGCTTTTTTGTTCAAATAGCATTCCATGAAAGCTAGGCTGAGTCCGCTGAGGTAGCGGCGGGCTAAAGCTGGTTCGGGCCCGATCGCCTCTGCTGGCGGCAGAAATAGGCTTTGAGGGGATTCCTCGATCGTTGAGAAGTGAGTCCCGTTGATCATCAATACCAGATATTTGTTGAGCGATGTCAGCCATGTGAACGGTTGAATTTGTTCGAGAAAAGCGGGGGCGACAGTATCGGCGCTGCCTGCTATTACCATGACTGGGATTTGGATTTTGCTGAGGTTTGTTTCTCCGAGAATGCTGCTGACGATCGGGTTGATGGCGATCGCAGCTTTGACGCGCGGGTCGTAGAAATTGTACTGGTTGCGCTCTAGGCCGCGGGCGCGGCACTGCAATAGTAGGGAGAGGTTCCAAGTATCATTTTCGAGTCCGCAATCTTTGTCTAGCTGTGCAAAATTAATCCCTGCCCCGGCTAATGCTAAAGCCGTATAGCCACCGAAAGACTGCCCGATGACGCCGACCCGCTGCAAGTCGAGCTGCCCTTGATAGGCAGGATTGGTGGTAGAAAGTTGGGTTAAATAATCGAGCAAGTCTTTGATGTCGAGGGGGCGGTTGACAAATTCCGCAGGTTCTGCTAATTCACTGGCTCTGCCTGTTACTAAGTTTTGGATTTGTTGGGCGTTGCTGCCGGAATGTTCCGGGACGGCGACGGCAAAGCCGTAGGAGGCTAAGTGTTTGGCTAAATACTGGAAAGAAATGCGATCGGAACCTAAACCGTGGGAAATTACTACTACTGGAGCAGGTTGCGGACTCCCCTGTGGCAAGTAAATGTCCATATCAAACGTGCGATCGCGATTTGGACTCGTCAGAATTACCGATGATTTTTTCCAATTATAGGGGCCCGGTAGCTGGGGCTGCAGCATTGTGGCGGGCGGTATGACGGGTTCTGAGGCTGCTTGTGCTTCCGACAACTGGGCGACTCCGGCGATCGTCTGATTGGAACGGTTGATCAGCGATGTCAGCTCGTTGGCGATACCCAAGGCGCGAGCGATGTCAATCCTGATGCCATAGGTGGGGAATTTCCGCAGCACGTTGAGAATTGTCAGGCCTTCTGGATCTGAGGCTGCTAAAATCAGGGCGGCTCGGATGGCATAAAATCCAGGCTGCCGAGCTTTGGTTTGAATTACTCGGCCTAAGCGTCTCAGCAGCACTTCTCCTTGAGGCGTGTAGAGGAATTGGGCGATCGTCACGTGGCTGATTTCAGCTTTCGCTTGCAGGGCGCTGCGAATCTCAGCTAGCTGAGATTCTTTGGCGTACTGAGCGAAGCCGTCCAAGTTTGAGTCTATTTTGCCTTCTTTGGCGAAGAGTGCCAGGGATTCGATGGGAACTGATTCTTCTAGTGGCCCGTAAGTTACGTAAATTCGCTCTGCACCCATTGCCGGTGCGGCGGTGCAAACAGCCGTGAATGCACACAATCCTAGGTATTTTTGGGCGATCGACCGCCGAGAGCGAAGGGCAGCAGTGGAGAGGCTCGAAAACAGACAGTTCATAACTTTCACACCTAGGACTTCTAATAATTAGTCGGTGAAATGATGTAAATTGTTTCGCCAACATTTAATGCCAAAAAATCGTTCTGTTGCTTCTGATGCTTCGGAAATTAGGTTATCTTGGGAAGCATAGCCAAAAAAGCAATTTTCTGACCTGACAACACTAGCTGAAATTTAAAATTCAACGCCGAGGGGTCAAACCTACTGGAATGCCCATTGATTATTTTTTCAGCTATGCAAGATATTTTCGATCAAGTTTGTAACTACAGCCTGAGTGGGAGAATTTATGATGTTCAATGCAACTGCTATCCTGATTGACGCTTTTGTGCAAGAGTTGCAGGCCGGCTACCGTCGCACCTACGGCAAGTACAAGCCTGACTACCCTGAAATTATCGCCTGGGCAGGGACTATGGCTCTGGAAAATATCGCTAACTGCGATGCTCTATACCACAATGTGGAACACACAATGCTCGTGGCTTTGGTGGGACAAGAGATTCTCCGGGGCAAGCATATTCGCGAAGGGGGAGTGTCGCCGGAAGATTGGCTACACTACCTGATCTCGCTCCTGTGTCACGATATCGGCTACGTCAAAGGTGTTTGCCGCCAAGACCAAGAAGCTGTGGGACTCTATGCTACGGGTATTGACGGGGGCATGGTTTCTGTGCCGATCGGCGCAACTTCTGCCAGTTTAACTCCTTATCATGTCGATCGAGGAAAACTCGTAATTGACGAACGCTTCGGCGGCCACACATTAATTGATGCCGAACAAATCAAGCGCAATATTGAATTGACGCGCTTCCCAGTTCCTGCTAGCGAAACTCATCAAGACAGAAATAATTATTCTGGACTCGCTAGGGCTGCCGATTTGATCGGTCAGTTGAGCGACCCCAATTACCTGCGAAAAATAAGTGCTCTGTTCTACGAATTTGAGGAAGTCGGCACTAATAAAATCTTGGGCTACAAGTCTCCAGGAGATTTGCGGCAAAATTACGCCAAGTTTTATTGGAATGGAGTTTTTCCCTACATTCCTGCCGCTTTGAACTACTTGGAATTGACCCAGGGAGGCAAACAAATTATTGCCAACCTCTACGCCAATGTATTTCAGGTAGAACACGCTGAACCGCTCGCTTTCACCAAGCCAAACGCTCAAGAATTCACCAAATCCCGCGCCAATAGCAACTTAAACGGCGAAAAAGATGGTGATAATCTTCAACCTTCCATGTCCGGGGAAAATAAGAAATTTACCGAGTTTCCCGACTTGAATTTGTGAGGATTGACGCCCATAAATTGGCAGCTATAAAGGCGAGTCAATGGATTTTAAAATTGAGAATTCGGCGTGACAGGTTTGGCGCAACGTTCGGCGTTCAATCAGTCGAAGGATTTGAAATTTACTCCAGAGATTAATCTGGGATGTTGAACAAGAGTCTAAAATTTTGGCCGACAGGCAACTCCTGTCGGAAAGTAAGTATCCGTTTTTGGGCAGGGTGACAATTAGGATAAGTTTTGATTTTCTAGTTGCTGGATCTTTGTTTTTAGCTCAAATTGACATTGATCATCTCCAATCTAAAATCGGTCGGGCAGCAGAGAGGTTGCTCGCTCCTTTTTTTTGAGCTAAAATGGAGAGTTATAATCAAAAATCAAAAATCAAAAATCTCAAACCTTAAATCGATATGGCAACTGAGATTCAGCAGCAAATTCAACAGTTGAGGCAGCAGCTACAGGAAGCTAGCTATGCTTATTATGTTCTCGATGCGCCGATTATGCCAGATGAGGTGTACGATCGACTTTATCGCCAGTTGCAAGAATTAGAATCAGATTATCCTGAATTAATTACTGCGGAAAGTCCGACTCAGCGCGTGGGAGAACAGCCTGCTACTCAATTTTTTAGCGTCAAGCACAATATTCCTCTCTACAGTTTGGAAAATGCTTTTAATTTTGAGGAATTTGCTAAATGGCAGGAACGCTGGCAAAGAGTAGCGCCCCGCCTAACCCCCGGTCAAGAGGGAAATGCACCCCCCCTAACCCCCCCTTATCAAGGGGGGGGACAAGAGGGAAATGTACCCCCCCTAACCCCCCCTTATCAAGGGGGGGGACAAGAGGGAATAACATCTTCCATTAGCAATCAGGAAAACAGGGAAATTACTCCCCCCCTTGCTAAGGGGGGGTTGGGGGGGGGTTCCTATGTTTGCGAGTTAAAAATTGACGGTTCTGCTTTAGCATTAACCTATGAAAATGGAGTTTTAGTTCGCGGTGCGACGCGGGGAGACGGCATTACGGGAGAGGAAATTACTCAAAATGTCAAAACTATTCGCTCGATTCCTTTAAAGCTCAATTTAGAAAATCCGCCGCCTGTTGTGGAAGTGCGCGGAGAGGCTTTTTTGTCTTTAGCTGTGTTTGAGGAAATTAATCGGGAACGGGAAAAAGCGGGGGAACAATTGTTTGCTAATCCTCGCAATGCTGCGGCGGGTACGCTGCGGCAGTTGGATTCTAAAATTGTGGATAAGCGACGGTTGGATTTCTTTGCTTATACTCTGCATTTAGATCCGGGTAACGAGGGTAACACGCAGTGGGAATCTTTGGAATTGTTGCGACGAATGGGGTTTAAGGTGAATCCCTATCGCAAAATTTGCTATTCTTTGGATGAAGTTCGCGAGTATTACGAATATTGGGATACTGAGCGGCGAAATTTGCCTTACATGACGGATGGGGTTGTTGTTAAGATAAATTCGGTTTTGCTGCAAAAACAATTGGGTTTTACTCAGAGGTTTCCGCGTTGGGCGATCGCCCTGAAGTATCCCGCAGCCGAAGTGCCTACAATAGTAGAAGCTGTCACCGTACAAGTAGGCAGAACCGGGGCTCTGACTCCTGTAGCGGAACTCAAACCAGTGCAGTTGGCGGGAACGACGGTTTCGCGGGCTTCTCTCCATAATAGCGATCGACTTTCCGACCTAAATCTCCATATTGGCGATACTGTAATTGTCAGAAAAGCTGGGGAAATTATACCAGAAGTTGTGCGAGTTTTGCCGGAACTTCGCCCCCAAAATGCTCAACTTTTCCAAATGCCTAGTTGCTGTCCCGAATGCGAACAGCCTGTGGTTCGGGAAAAGGGGGAGGCCGTTACTCGCTGCATCAATACATCTTGTCCAGCAATTTTGAGGGGTTCGCTGATTCATTTTTGCAGCCGGGATGCTCTGGATATTAACGGTGTTGGCGAAAAGTTGGTGCAGCAAATGGTTGATAGCAATCTGGTGCATTCTGCGGCGGATTTGTACGATTTGACTGCGGAAAGATTGATGAGTTTGGAACGCATGGGTAAAAAGTTGGCAGAAAAGTTGGTAAGTGCGATCGCCCAATCGAAAAATCAACCTTATTCGCGCGTACTTTACGGATTGGGCATCCGCCACGTCGGCAGCGTGAATGCTCAATTGCTAACAGAAAGATTTACCAATGTAGAAGAGTTAGCAGCGGTATCAGCGGCATCGATTGAGGGCGTTTACGGCATCGGCCCGGAGATTGCTCAATCGGTTTATCAGTGGTTTCGAGTGCCTGCCAATCAAAGTTTAATTGCACGGTTGAAAACTGCGGGCTTGCAATTGCAGTCAGAAGTAAAAAATCCAAATTTAGACAGCACAAATTTACAACTTGCAGGCAAAACTTTTGTGCTGACTGGAACTTTGCCCACTTTGAAACGAGATGAAGCTAAAGATTTGATTCAAAAAGCAGGCGGTAAAGTAACAAATTCTGTGAGCGCTAAAACTGATTATGTAGTTGTGGGAGAAGATGCGGGTTCTAAGTTGGAAAAGGCTCAATCTTTGGGAATAGAACTACTTTCGGAATCTGAGTTATTAGAACTCCTATCGAAACCATAAATGATTGGTGAACGTCAATATATCTCTCTTTGCTCTTTCTCTGCGCCCTCTGCGCTCTCTGCGGTTCCCAAAAAAAGCGCTGATTCATTTCAGCCGTTTTCAAAGAAAATCCCCAACAATTCTATTGCCCTAGATGCAAAATAGCCGATCCTCTTCGAGGGATCTGCTAACGCGACTTGGGCAATACCTCAAAAGGCATAGAAATGGCGATCGCACTTGGTGAATATACATACTTCCCCGGCGGTGATGCCCGAATCGGTTGTCGGTACTGGCTAGTTTTGCTAAAATTTGATAAAGTTTGCAATAGCGATGGCAACTGCCAGCTTAGCCAAATCCCAGCAATCATAGGAGATCCATTATGTCTGAAATTCCAGCAGAACAAACACAAACAAACTTGACAACTCCAGAAACAACTACCGAAAGCTCACTTTCTGGGGTGGAAAACGTGAAAAATAGTTTGGGAAACGTCCTAAATAGTTGGAAGTTGAAAGCAGGATTAGCCGTTGCTGTACTTTTGGGAGTTCTGCTATTTGCTTTCTACTGGCAGCATATGATTGCAGTCGTAGGTATGAAGAGTTGGTCGGCGCGATCGGGAGCTAACCCGATCGAATGTATGGTAAGAGATACTAATAATGACGAGTATGTCAGTTGCAGCGCCCTCCTCGATCAGCAGATTGTCCCTCTTGAGTGCAGTTCGAGTTTGTTCAATATCGGCTGTCGAGTCAATTACGGAACGGCCGCACCAAATCCGAGAGCAATCAACCCTAGATAGAGCATCTGCGGGTTAGAGATAATTCTTGAACGAACAGATTTGCTACTGAAAATATGGGAATTACAAAAAAAATCTCACTGTGAAAATACTCCAGCAATAAAGAGCAGAAAAATCTTGTTTTTCTTGTTGTAAATTAGCAGGTAATGAAAGTTACCTGCTATTGCCATGAGGTAATCTGTGATAGATGATCGGCCGCAGTATATTAATGTGAATATTTCACCTTAAGCATGGGTATCAAAGCATCCTCAGCATCTATAATATATCAGTCCGCTCGGTGATAATTGCTGACTAACTTTAATCACATTTTCTTCTATCATTGAAACCTGAAAATGATCGAGATTAACGGCTACGAGATTCTCACTCAAATCTACGAAAGTATCAACTCCACTGTCTATCGAGGCATCCGCCAACAGGACAACCAAGCCGTCATCCTTAAATTCCTCAAAGAAGACTATCCTACCCCCTCCGAACTGGTTCGCTATAAGCAGGAATATGAAATTACCCGAAATCTGAATCTAGATGGAGTAATTAAAGCTTATGAATTAAAACCCTATCAGATGACCCTGTGTATCATTCTTGAGGATTTTGGCGCGTCATCTTTAAAACAGTTAATGGATGAGCGTAGGGAATCAGGCACGGGAGTATTGCCCCTACAGGAATTTCTGAGAATTGCTATTAAAACGGCGGAAATTCTAAGCAGTATTCACGCTGCGAATATTGTCCACAAAGATATTAACCCTGCCAATATTATTTTTAACCCTGAAAGCGGGCAACTCAAAATTATAGACTTTGGTATTTCTACTCAATTCACCCGCGAAAATCCTACCGTCAAAAATCCTAACGTCTTAGAAGGTACTTTAGCTTATATTTCACCTGAACAAACAGGAAGAATGAATCGTTCCCTAGATTACCGCACCGACTTTTACTCTCTCGGTGTCACTTTCTATGAGTTACTGACAGGAAAACTTCCTTTTGAAACAAATTATGCCCTGGAGTTAGTGCATTGTCATATTGCTAAAGTGCCAATTTCTCCTCCTCAAATTAATCCAGAAATTCCCCATGCCCTGTCAGATATTGTAATGAAACTGATGGCAAAAACCGCTGAGGAGCGATACCAAAGTGGTTTCGGAATCAAAAATGATTTAGCAGAATGTTTGCATCAGTTACAAACCACAGGAAATATATCTGATTTCTCTTTAGGGACTCAAGACATTTCCGACCAGTTTCAAATTCCCCAAAAGCTCTACGGACGCGAAGCCGAAGTAGAAGCACTACTAAAAGCATTTGAGCGAGTAGCGGACAATCCCCAATCCCAAATAGAAATAATGTTGGTGGCGGGTTATTCTGGTATTGGCAAATCATCTCTAATAGCCGAAATTCACAAACCAAATACCCGACTGCGTGGCTATTTCACCGCAGGCAAATTTGATCAATTTCAAAAGAGTATTCCTTACTCCGCTGTAGTTGGCGCCTTTAAGGGATTAGTGAGGCAACTATTAACGGAAAGTGAAATACAGCTTCAACAATGGCGAGAAAAACTTAGAGATGCTTTTGGTGTCAATGGTCAAGTGATTATTGATGTCATTCCCGAAGTGGAACTGATTGTCGGCAAGCAGCCTCCAGTGTCAGAATTAGGGGCAACCGAAGCACAAAATCGATTTAATATTGTCTTGGGTAACTTCATCCGAGCCTTTTGCACAAAAGAGCATCCTTTAGTCATATTTTTGGATGATTTGCAGTGGGCTGACTCCGCGACACTCAAGTTAATTGAATTGATGATGACCGATACACATCTGCAATATCTGTTTTTGATTGGAGCCTATCGGGATAATGAAGTTAGCCCAACGCACCCCTTAATTATGACCCTCGATGGATTACGCAAAGAAGGAGCCACTATCAATTATATTACTTTATCACCTTTAGCCCCAGAAAATATTAACCAACTGATTGGTGATACATTATATAGCGACACGGAGACGGTAAAATCCTTGGCAGAACTGGTGATGAATAAAACTGGAGGTAATCCGTTTTTTGTTAATCAATTTCTGAAAACTCTGGAGGCTGAAAAGCTAATAACGTTTGATTTGCAATCTCATAATTGGCAGTGGAATATTGCCCAAATTGAGGCACAAAATATCACCGATAATGTGATCGAGTTGATGATAGGCAAGTTGCAAAAACTGCCTCCTCTCACCCAACAGATTTTACGTTTAGCATCTTGTATCGGCGCATCTTTTTACTTAAATATCCTGTCGATTGTTTGTGAACAACAGCCTGAAGTGATTTTTTCTGATCTACTTGCAGCCCTTCAGAGCGGATTCATCTTGCCAACATCGGAGTTAGATGAAAACCTATTAATACAAGATTATAAATTTCTACATGACCGAGTACAACAAGCTGCTTATACTTTAATTCCTGAAGATGAAAAAAAAGCAGTTCACTTAAAAATTGGACGCTTGTTACAAGTGAATACTCCCGTGACAGAGCGAGAGGCAAAAATTTTTGATATAGTTGAACATTTTAATCTGGGGCGCGAGTTAATTACCGATCCAACCGAAAAAATAGCCTTAGCTAAATTTAATTTAATCGCCGCCCGCAAAGCGAAAGACTCAACCGCTTATCTAGCGGCGCGAGAATATTTGACGATTGGCATATCTTTATTAAGTGGTGATTTTTGGCAAGAAGAATATCAATTGACCTTGAAACTTCATCAAGAACAAGCAGAAGTTGAATATTTAAATAGTAACTTTGATTATGCTGAAAGATTGATTTATTTAGTGATTGAAAAATGCAAAACCAACTTAGAAAAAGCCGAAACTTATAATATTTTAATCGTCATGTTAACCATGATGTCCAAATATGAAGAAGCCATTAACGTTGCTCGACAAGCCTTAAAGTTATTGGGGATTGAGTTAACCGATAAAGATTTCACCTATGCTTTACAAAAAGAACTAGCAGAAGTACAAAAACTTTGGCAAAGTGGGGAAATTAGCACCCTACAAGATCAACGAGAAATGACGAATCCGGAAATGAGAGCGGCCCTAATTTTATTAGTCAGTGTAGATCCAGCCACTTATTTAAGTAATCCTAAATTGTATGGAATTATTGCGGCCAAAATGGCTTCTATTTGCCTTAAATACGGTATTATTGGGGCTGCCGCTAAAGCTTATACCAGCTATGGACTTATTCTCAGTGCAGTTTTACAAGAATATCAATCAGGTTATGAATTTGCTCGTTTAGGTTTAAACTGTTCTAAGCGTTTTAATGACTCATCCATGAAAGCGAAAGCTATTAATAACCTTGCTAATCTCATCCAACATTGGGTTATGCCTATAAAAGAAGCTGAAGCGATTAATAACGAAGGTTATCAAGCGGGTTTGGAGTCAGGAGAGCTACAGTTTGCAGGCTATATTAGTCTCCATCAAATTGTTAATTTTTTTGTATCTGGTAAAAATCTTAGCCAAATATTAGCGGTTCTAAATGATTATTTAAAATTCACAGCTAAAACAAAAAATTTATTAGCTTATCATAGCATCCTCGCCTGTCAACTACCTATTTATAATTTAAGTGGCTTGAGTCCCCAACCCAGAGAATTTACCAACGAATTCCTTATTGAAGCTGATTATATCGAAGATTGTAAAACTCATCAAAACTTTTTTGCTCTTTGTAACTATTTAACTTATAAATCCCAAGTCCTCTACTTGTATGGTGACAATGTTACTGCTTTAGCTTGTATCAAAGAAGCTCAAACCATGTTACCTTATGTACAAGGGATGATTACGAATGCGGTTAATAACTTCTATCATTCTTTAATTTTACTGGCTCTCTATCCAACCGTTAGCAAATCCGAACAAATTAGTTATAAAAAACAAATTGAAACCAACCAAGAACAGATGAAAATTTGGGCAGATAACTGTCCTGAAAACTTTCTGCACAAATACCTGTTGGTGGAGGCAGAAATGGCGCGTATTTCTGGTCGAGGAATGGAAGCAATAGATTTATACGATCGCGCTATTAGTTCAGCCAATGAAAATGAATACATTCAGAATGAAGCTTTAGGCAATGAATTAGTCGCCCAATTCTGGTTAGGGAAAAGCCAAAATGAAATTGCCAAACTTTACATGAAAAAGGCTCACTATGGTTACCAACTTTGGGGCGCTAAGCGTAAAGTAGAGGATTTAGAGCAGAAATATCCGCAGTTAATCCCCAAGGTATCTGCCAAGAAACAAATTGATTTGCAAACTACTGCTATTGGCACAGCTTATTCAACAACGGGAGGAAATCCTAATATAGACTTGTCCACAGTTATCAAAGCTTCCCAAGTTCTGGCTGGTGAAATTACCAGCAACAAATTGTTAGAGAAGTTAATGACACTTTTACTGGAAAATGGCGGAGCACAAAAAGGCTTTATTGTCTTATCAAATAAGGATAAGTTAACCATTGAAGCTAGAGGTGAAGTTGATAAAGAACAAGTAGAAGTTTTGCAAAGTATTTCGATTGAAGGCAGCGATGCTCTTCCTGTAGGTATGATAAAATATGTAGCGAGAACTCAGGAAGATGTAGTGCTATCAGAGGCTACGAAACAGGGTGTTTTTACTGGCGAACCCTATATTATAAAAAATATGCCTAAGTCAGTATTATGCGCTCCTATTATTAATCAAGGTAAACTAATCGGCATTCTGTATCTGGAAAATAATCTGACTACCGGGGCGTTTACCCCCGATAGATTAGAAGTCTTAAAAATCTTATCATCCCAAGCAGCTATTTCGATCGAAAATGCTCGCCTCTATCAAAACTTAGAAGATAAAGTTCAAGAACGCACGGCTCAACTAGCTGAAGCGAATCAAGAAATTAGCACCCTGAATCAGAAATTAAGAGCAGACAATCTTCGCATGAGTGCAGAACTCGATATTGTCAAACAACTGCAAGAAATGGTGTTGCCAAAACAGTCGGAATTAGAGGCAATAGAATGCTTAGAAATAGCGGGTTTTATGGAGCCAGCCGATGAAGTTGGCGGCGATTACTATGATGTATTGCAACAGGATGAGCGAGTCAAGATTACGATTGGCGATGTCACCGGGCACGGTTTAGAAAGTGGCGTGTTGATGATTATGGCACAAACGGCTGTCAGGACGCTTCAGAAAATGAACGAAACAGATCCAGTGAAGTTTTTGGATGTCCTCAACCAGACTCTGTGTGATAATCTCCAGCGCATGGACTCCTCTAGAAATATGTCTCTAGCTATCTTAGACTATGCCGGAGGTGTCCTGAAATTAAGCGGACAACATGAGGAAATGATTGTGGTGCGCGCTGATGGAAAATTGGAGCGCATAGACACGATGGATTTAGGCTTTCCCATTGGCTTAGTAGAAGAGATTGGCGAGTTTATTGCTCAAGCAGAAGTGCAGTTAAATCCTGGGGATGTGGTGGTGCTTTATACTGATGGAATTCCTGAAGCTTTAGATATTAATAAAGCGCAGTACGGATTAGAAAGGTTGTGGCAAGTGGTGGTTGAAAATCGTCAGCGCTGTGCCCAAGAAATTCGGGAAGCCGTGATTGATGATGTGTGGCAGTATATTGGCACTCAGAAGGTTTTTGATGATATTACTTTGGTGGTGATGAAGCAGAAATAGACTTCCAAACCCCCTGGAGCGATCGGCAGTTGAAATTGGGGCAACCACGGGGGACCCCCCCCAACCGCCCCAACCGGCTATTGCCCCTACTGTAGAAACTTTTGTCCCTAAGAAGCGGAGACTGAAAAATAAAAATGGCAGCTTACCAAGGGCTTCCGATCATGGTGAAACTACTCCAATAGTAAGGATGAGAAAAGTTTTGGTTTGTTTGTTGTAAATGAGCAGGTAAATTTAACTTGCCGCCGGTTGTTACTAGCTGTCCGTTTTCCAGCCGCACTTTACCGGACATTATTGCTTGTTGAGCCAGTTGCAAAGCTTCTGCTTTAGTTGTGGTTCCTCGCAACTGGTGGTAAAATTCGCTCATCAGCCCCAAAGTGCCTCCGTCGTCAACATACCACAAACTCCCTAAAGCAGATTTCGCGCCGGATTTTACTGCTAAACCTCCAAAACCTAATTCTGCTTCCCGATCGCCCATAGCAGTTCTACAAGCACTCAATACTAACAAGTCTACCTGCGGATTGCGCCAATTTAAACTCTCTATGCGATCGAGCTGCAATTTGGAATTCCACAGTTGAATGTAAGAATTGCTCGGTTTTCCCGGTTTGAATTCAGCGTGAGTTGCTAGGTGAACGATCCGAAATCCTCCCTTGGCGTGCTCCGAGTTGAGATTATCTAAAGTGAAAGTGGAATTGAGGAAAGATGGACTCTGCCACTGAGCCGAAATCGCCTGCAATTCGATCGGCACACTGGGCAAAGGCTGTTGGTCAACAAATTCTGACCTTCCCATTGCTAGCACTGTGGCGTCTCTAACAGCTTTATAATCGGTATTAGTCGAACTAAAACTTGGAATTAGGCTGAAACTGTATTTTTCAATCAAGAAGCCTTTACCGTCATGCAAAGCGGCAAAGGGCAGGCTTCGCAATCCGGGATCGACTGACAGTAATAAAGTTTGAATTCCTAAGTTTTCTAAGTCTTTTTCTAGGGGTGCGATCGCCCATTTATATAGTTGCTGGGAGGAGGCTAGATAACTGGTTGTACCGCGTTTTTGGGGATTGGTGATTTCATCGCGGAACTCCTTGACGATGGGGAATAAAGCTGCTCTGTTGGCTTCGGGAACGCTGTAGTGAATCGGCCGCCCCACGGGAGGAACTAAAATTAGTTCCAGTCGATCTTCTCGCGAGACTATGTAGATAATACCAGACCGCTTGCCGGTTTGCTGTTCGATATTTTGTAAAGTTTGTTGGGATGTCGAAATCAAGGTTTTTTCCTCTAGGAGGTTGGCTTCTACCCCCAGGTATTCTGCAAATTCTTGATTCCTCATTTCTTCGATTCGCCCGACTGTTTTCTGTATGTCGTTACCTTCAAAAAGTCGATCGGGAGACGGAACATATCCCAGAACTAAATTAGAAGTAGAGTTAACTGTTGGTGCTTGCTGGGATGCGAGTGAAGAGACTACGATGCCAGCGGGTAATTGACTGATGATACTTTGATCGATGGTTAAAACTCGATGATCTGCAGCAGCAACACCGAGATTGTCTAGCGATCGACTTTCGGGGCGTTTAAAGTCTTGTTCATCGGAGGTTGACGGTTCGGGTGTGGGTGTATCGGCGGCTGTGGGCGATTTTGGTGCTGTCACAGGTGTGGGCACTTGTATTTCCGTAGGATCGATCACAGTTAATTGTGATACTAACTCTATTGGCTCCCGGGCTACCGCAGTGGGAGTTTGACTCGGAGTGGGAGTCGGAGTTACTACCGCAGTGGGAGTTTCAGTCGGAGTGGGAGTTGGAGTTACTACCGCAGTGGGAATTTCAGTCGGAGTGGGAGTTGGAGTTACTACCGCAGTGGGAATTTCAGTCGGAGTGGGAGTCGGAGTTACTACCGCAGTGGGAATTTCAGTCGGAGTGGGAGTTGGAGTTACTACCGGAGTGGGAGTGACACTTGGAGTGGGAGTGGGAGTTACTACCGGAGTGGGAGTGACACTTGGAGTGGGAGTGGGAGTTACTACCGGAGTTGGAGTGACACTTGGAGTGGGAGTGGGAGTTACTACCGGAGTGGGAGTTGGTGTTGGCGGCGGGTCGATCGCGTCATCAGTCGAAAATACAATATTACCAACACTACTAGAACGTGGAAAAGACTGCGATGTAATGGTAGATTGTCCCGTTGTAATTGCACCCGCCGTACCGTTGCTAGCAGCATCCCCCACCACAAACGGTTGAATCGGCGTCCCTCCATCTCCCCCAGCGTGTGTAATTGCGATATTTCCACCACCGACGCCGCCAGCAGTAGAAATGCTAGCAAATCCCGTTGGCGAAAGTGGGGTGGAAAAAGTACCCGTAGCGCGGAAAAAATTGCCTGTTATTGCTGTAACATCGCCACCGGTGCCACCAGTACCGCCTTGGGCATTGATAAACTCTACTTGAATATCGCCGATCGGATCTAAGAACACATTGCCGGCATTTCCGACTATACCGCTAGAGTTAATTTGTCCGGTGGTAATTGAAGTTATCGCCTTAACAGTTATGTTTCCGCCACTGTTTCCCGATGTATTCAAATTGCCTGCTGTGAAATTGTTACCGCTTGTAAATAGAATTTCTCCGGCATTAGTAGTAATATTTTTAACGCTTATATCTCCCTGGGCAGTAATATCGACTTTGCCGGCGGTGACATCTCCCGATAAATTGACTTTTTCCGTGTTTAGTGCTGTCAATTGTTGCGCGTTAATTGTCGAGTTTCCTGTCGCATTGCCAGCATTTTCGATCGCAAGATTTCCTAACTTGCTGGTGGCCCCCACCGAACCGTTGAAAGTGATGCTGCCGCTACCTGCATCCAGATTTAGGCTGCGGGCCGCATCAATACTGTCGATCGCACCTCCAAAGGCAATATTCCCGCCGGCTGTACTCAATATCGCATCTTTCGTCAACCCGAGAACACCGTTAATATTGATGTTGCCATTATTAGTAGTAACATTTCCCCCCAACCTAGTGCTTGCAGCAGCAATATTAAAACCAGAATTGCTTGCAATATTACCGTTAGTGAATTCCGCCTGCGTTGCCGTAACATTCAAAACAGAAAGTGGTGTTGTTCCTCCGATATTTCCTTGCACCAGCACATTGCCTGTAGCTGAATCTAAGTTCAACAAATGATTACCGTCTATCGCACCAGTTATCTTAATATCTCCGCCGCCGGTACTAAGATTAATATCGTTTCCGAGTGTTACAGTGCCGTTGAGAGCGATCGGATTTTTATTGGTATTGATGCCATAATTTAAATTAATGGTGGAAGCATTGATAGCAATGCTGCTGTTGTCATTTCCGGTAAGAGTGCCATCAAGTGCGATCGCCCCAGTTCCCCCTTGAATACTTACGGGATCTAAAAATGTGAGATTGTAGGGTATGCTAACCTTGGCGGTGCTATCTGATCGCCCGATCGCGATCGAGCTAAATCCATTTTGAATCAAATTAAGTTCCGATGCCGTCAAATCTAAAGCGCTAGTATTGTTATCAATTCCGCCAACCGCAATATTTTGTCCTACTGTTGCGGGTTGCAGCGTTAGCGCGCCAGTACCAGAAACGTTCCCGGAAAAATTAATTTCACCGGCAGTTAAAGCCAACGGGTTACTGCCTGCCGATAAAGTAGAACCGAAAGCAATAGTTGCATCTCCCAGTGTAAAAGTTACAGGAGTATTTAATGTCACCGGGCCGCTAAAACTAATGTTATCATTCGTTGTGGTGATATTTCCGCTCAAGGCAACGCTTCCCGCGCCATTTTGATTAAATGCACCGTCTAAGTTCAGATTATTTAAAATATTGAGATTGCCCGTATTGCTAATTGTTAGCGTACCGTTATTGGTGGTAGTCAAAATTCCTTGCAGATTAATAGTATCAGCCGAAATTCCAATATTACCAGCTACGTTAACCGCTGAATTCGCATTGATAGTTTTTCCGCTAATCTGTAACTTGCTTAAAGAATTAGCATTGCCAACTGCACCATTAAATGTAACATTACCCGTACCCCCATTAACAATCAATTCGCTACTGCCGTTAACTGTATCATTAAAAGTAAGATCGTTACCTGAAATAATCGGATTATTGGCAACAGTGACAGCATCTCCATAAGTTTGACTTCCCGCAGTTGTCACATTATCATTTAGTTGAGTTGTGCCGCCAGCGTTAGTGGTGAGGCTGGCAGAATTGACGGCATTCAATGTAGTTGTACTTGTACTATTAGCGGTAATATTTCCTAATGCTGTGGTATTGCCGATCGCACCATTGAATGTAATATTACCGCTCACCGCATTCGCAGTCAAATCGCTGGTGCCATCCACAGTATTATTGAAAGTAATGCCGCTGCCTGCCAGAATGGGATTCTTGGCAATTATAACTGCATCTCCATAAGTTTGACTGCCAGTTGTAGTCACATTGCCATTGAGTGTAGTTGTGCCGCCAGCATCTGTAGTCAAACTTGCGGCATTGACTGTTTGATTAAATGTAGTTGTTCCTGTAGAGTTAGCGGTAATATTTCCTAATGCTGTGGTATTGCCGATCGCACCATTGAATGTAATATTACCGCTCACCGCATTCGCAGTCAAATCGCTGGTGCCGTTAACTGTATTATTGAAAGTAACGTCGCTACCTGCAAGAATCGGATTCTTGGCAATTGTCACAGCATCTCCGTAGGTTTGACTGCCGATTGTCTTGACATCGCCATTGAGTGTAGTTGTGCCGCCAGCATCTGT
>NZ_JAUBTR010000048.1:35776-35949 GCF_036705045.1 Microcoleus sp. BR0-C5 | reverse complement strand
GTCACAGCATCTCCGTAGGTTTGACTGCCGATTGTCTTGACATCGCCATTGAGTGTAGTTGTGCCGCCAGCATCTGTAGTCAAACTCGCGGCATTGACTGTTTGATTAAATGCGGTTGTTCCTGTAGAATTAGCTGTTAATTTGCCGAGTTCAGTTAAACTCCCAACTGCACC
>NZ_JAUBTR010000048.1:0-35676 GCF_036705045.1 Microcoleus sp. BR0-C5 | reverse complement strand
TTGTTGGCAATTGTAACTGCATCTCCATAAGTTTGACTCCCGATTGTAGTGACATTGCCATTAAGTTGAGTTGTGCCACCAACATCTGTAGTCAAACTTGCGGCATTAACTGTTTGATTAAATGCGGTTGTTCCTGTAGAATTAGCTGTTAATTTGCCGAGTTCAGTTAAACTCCCAACTGCACCATTAAATGTAACATTACCAGTACCGCCATTCACAGTTAAATCGCTGGTGCCGTCAACAGTATCGTTAAAAGTAATCCCGCTGCCTGAAAGAATGGGATTGTTGGCAATTGTAACTGCATCTCCATAAGTTTGACTCCCGATTGTAGTGACATTGCCATTAAGTTGAGTTGTGCCCCCAGCATCTGTAGTCAAACTCGCGGCATTGACTGTTTGATTAAATGCGGTTGTTCCTGTAGAGTTAGCTTTTAAATTGCCGATCGCATTTGTGGGATTCCCAACTGCACCATTGAATGTAACATTACCCGTAACGGCATTCGCTGTCAAATCGCTGGTGCCATCCACAGTATTATTGAAAGTAATGTCGCTGCCGGAGAGAATGGGATTATTTGCAACAGTGACAGCATCTCCGTAGGTTTGACTGCCGGTTGTCTTGACATCACCATTGAGTTGAGTTGTGCCGCCAGCATCTGTCGTCAAACTCACGCCATCGACTGTTTGATTAAATGCGGTTATTCCTGTAGAGTTAGCAGTAATATTTCCTAATGCCTTGGTATTGCCAACTGCACCGCTAAAGGTGATGTTTCCTGTGCCTGCACTAGCAGTGAGGTTATTGTTGCCATCTACTGCCCCATTTAAAATAATATTACCGCTACTGCCTGTATTCAGATTAACATTATTTCCAAGTAAAGTATTTCCGTTGATGGCAATGTTTGCGTTTGAGGTGCTGATGTCAGCATTTAGATTTGTTGTATTTGCCGATATGGTAATTGGAGCGTTATTGCTTCCCGTGATGGGACTGTTAATTGTAATTGTACCTGGTGAGGTTTGCAGGGTTGTAGGAGGATTTAAGGTAATGGGGTCATTAACTGATATATCACCACCGCTATTAGTTTGAATGGTAAATGAACCTAAGCTCGGTTGTACTAATCCTATTTGGGTTGGTGTTAAATTTAAGCCGCTACCGGGAATGTTGCCGATGACTATTGGCGCAGCGGCGGTGAATGGTTGTAGGGTTAGATTGCCTGTACCAGATACATTTCCTGTCCAATTAATTGAGTTACTTGTAAGGAGAATATTGTTGGTAATTGTCGCTGGGTCATTTAAGTTAATACTACCGGTTGCTGTTACATTTGCTTTAAGATTGGTATTACCTGTGGTGGTTAAGCTGAGAAGGTTTGTAGTATTAGCAAAAGTGTTATTTCCTGTGGTATTGAGGGTGAGATTTCCCAGGGGAATAATACTACCGATCTCGCCTGTAAATGTAACGTTGCCTGCACCTGCATTTATGAATAAGTTTTCAGTGTTTGCTGTAGTGCCCTCAAGGGTGTTATTAAAGGCGAGATTGCCGCTGCTGGTAGATCCTGATGTTCCCAGGGTAATAGTTGGTTGAGTGAGGATAACAGGTGATTGGAAGGTAATATTGCCACCGCTACCAGTGGTCGCTGAGGCATTGATATTACTATTAAGAATAGTATTTCCTGTAGTAGAATTTAGGGTGACGTTTCCTCCTGTACCCGTACCTCCTGAAGTTGAAGTCAGAGTCCCAGTATTAATGTTACCACCAGATGTTGAGAGGGCGATCGCTCCTCCATTTCCTGAAGCTGAAGAGGACACTAAACTTCCAGCCTTCGCGTCGATCGCGCCTGTTCCCGCAGTAACAGAAAGAATAATATTCCCTCCCTTACCTGCATCATAAGAACTGGAATCTATACCGCTAGTAGTAATGTTACCGCCAGCAGTGAAAATGGCGATCGCTCCTCCATTTGCTGAAGCTGCAGTGGACAGTAAACTTCCAGCCTTCGTGTCGATCGCGCCTGTTCCCGCAGTAACAGAAAGAGTAATATTCCCTGGCGTACCATTAATACCATAACACTGGGAAATTATATCGCTAGTAGTAATGTTACCCTCAGCAGTGGAAATGGCTATCTCTCCTCCATTTCCTGAACCTGATGACCGTAAAGTTCCAGCTTTCATGTCGATTGCGCCTGTTCCCGAAGTAACAGAAACAGTAATATTCGCTCCCGTACCTGAACCAAAAGAAGCGGACGTTAGATCGCTAGTAGTAATGTTACCCCCAGCAGTGGAGAGCGCGATCGCACCCCCATTGCCAGTAACGGAATAAGCCGCTAAACCTTCTCCCTTCGTATCGATCGCACCTGTTCCTCCAGTAACAGAAAGGGTAATATTTCCTCCCGTACCTGAACCTGAATAGGACGCCAATCTAGCAGTAGTAATGTTACCGCCAGCCGTTGAGAGGGCGATCGCTCCTCCATTTCCTGATTGGGATTGGGAATCAAGAACTCCAGCACTGGTGTTGATGGAACCTGTACCTCCAGTAACAGAAAGGGTAATATTACCTCCATTACCTGTAAAAGGGCTGATAGAGGAACTCAGATTGCCAGTAGTAATGTTACCGCCAGAAGTTGAGAGGGCGATCGCTCCTGCACCTCCTGCATAAGAATCGGTGCTCAGGTCTCCAGCAGTGGTGTTAATGGAACCTGTTCCTCCAGTGACAGAAAGGGTAATATTACTTCCATAACTACCTGATGAAGCAGAACTAACATAGCCCGTGGAAATGTTACCACCACCAGTAGTTGAAATCGTGATCGCTCCTGAAGTCCCATCCCCTCCATCGGTATTGAGCGCTCCTCCGGTTGTATCAATATTCCCATTGGAACTCGTAAGTGTAATCGCCCCACCAAAGGTGGTGATAGGCTGATTAACAAAGATGTCATTATTCGCTTGTGCAGTCAGTCCCACTCCCCCAGTTCCTATGTTAACAGGAGCGCTGAAAGTAATATTCCCTGTTGCTTGTAACGTAACATTAGTAGCCGCACCACTAATCAGAGCCGCATCAATAGTATTAGCTCCAATGTCAGGATCGGCAAATTGATCGACATCAGTAAGAGCAGTAAACGACCCTGGTCCAGCGATAATTGTGAGATCAGTAGGATCGAGTAATAATAATCCCGCAGTGCCATTGGGAGCTAAAGTATTAACATTTCCCTGAAAGTCTAAAACATTATAACCAGAGACTTCGACAAATCCACCATTGCCAGAAAATGTACCGCCACGAGCGCTAATATTTCCATAGAAGCGAGTAACATCATCGGCCCAAACGATAACTCGACCGCCATTTCCACTACTCACTCCATCCACATTAATCGTAGAATTATTACTAATAAAAGTACGGCTAGCATTAGGTACAGCACCCTTACCCTGAAATTCCCCACCAATTAATACACTGCCACCACCATAAATACCTGAAGCGTTAATGTTTCCGCCAATCACCCCCACTTTATCCCCGAAAACATTAACGGTTCCCCCTGTCATCCCAGCGGTGTTAATGTTCCCAGAAACAATGGTCGTTCCAGCATCTCCGGGGATAATACTATTATTACCCGTCAATACTACTTGCCCCAAACTATTCACTGTTAAACCTGCGGCATTTTCACTACCCTTACCTGTTAATAGCTGTGGCAAAGATAGCACTGGCTCTGTCCAGGTGTTAGGCAATAAACCTGTATTCGCCAGTGGTTGAATATCTAAACTTAATAAGTGACCTATTTGACTAATTCTGACTAAATTTTTATCGGGGACAGCAGTAATTAAAATATTACCACTGGGAGCAGAAAGTTGCCCTGTATTGATAACACTACCACCAATTAAAGTTAAATTAGATCCAGTAGTAACAGCTAAGTTTCCCGCATTAATAATAGTCCCCTGCTGTAAAGCAGTAAACGCAAAACTATTAGGCATCCCGATTAAGGTTGCCCAATTGTTATTACCGATCGCACTAAACCACTGATTGTTTCCAAAACCTATCCCTGTCGCCGTAGTAGCATTAAAAGAACCAGGCACGTTGAGACTGGCATTCGGCCCAAATATCATGCCGGCAGGATTCATCAAAAATAAATTGGAATTGCCGCCCGTAACTTGAATTAAGCCATTGATTAAAGAAGGATTTCCCCCAGTAATCCGCCCCAAAATATTTTGAATATTCGGATTAGTCAGAAAGTTAGCTGTTTGACCTTCGCTGAGGCCGAACTGAGTAAAGCTGTGAAAAAGGTTAGCCTTATCACCACCCAATGACCCCCCGGAAATGTCGTAGCGGTTGCCGTTGGGAGTAACAACTGTGTTAGTGCCGTCTGGTGCCGGGGCGATGGGTTGCGCGTTTGCCGAACCCGCCGCTGCACTCAGCCAGCTAACAATGAATAACCATCCGAGCCAATGTAGTTTGTTGGGTGTCATTATGTTTAAAGATTGTGCTTAAAGTGCGATCGTATTTATTTCTACTATTTTTACTCCTAAAATTTTCTCATGTCAATAGGAGCCGCCTATTTTTGCTGAGCGAATAATTAGGAATGAAAAAAGAAATGTATGTTTTTAATTAGTATGATTGGCGTAAAAACAGTTTTTTTACTAGAAGTCAGGCGCGGGAAATGAAACTTAGTTTCTTTTTTTGACTTTCAATGCTTCCATGACCGAAAGCATGCAGGATACCCGCCACGTGATTCATTCCAACGCGCAGACTCAGGACCCAGAAATAAAAAACCTGTATCCGATGAAACTTGCCGAACGTATTTATCTCGCGCAAGTCAATGCTTCCATTCTTTAATCTTTAAGCTGTTTTACATTTAAACTGTGTGTCAAAAATCCCTAAAACTCTTGTGGGACGGGCTTATAGCCTGTCCCGAATTTTAAATTTAAATGCGTAACAGCTTAATCTCAAATCTCAAATCTCAAATCGATTGACCCAATTACCTTAAAAAACCGGGTAGATGCGTCCGGGACTGTGGGGGAAAATAGGGCGCGGAATGCGAGGGTTAGGGGTTTAAAAAACTCGGAATTTTAGTCAAAAGTACGTAAGTATCGATGTCTGTTCTCCCGCTTGCTTAGAGTGGCAAAAAACTCGCTCCAATCCCTACTCGCGGTCGTCCCCGCTTCTTTCTCCATCGGCCGAGCAGCTTGCAGCCCGCTTTCAGGAACAACGAACCGAACAGCCGACTTTCTCTCAAAAACTTTATATTTTATGGATGAACTTTACCAAAACTTCATAAAGCTAGAGTAAAAATTTTATGTATTTTTGATGAAAGCCAATATTTGCAAGTCTTGCACTCAACTTTAGACAGTTACTAAAACGAAGTAAATATAGTAGGTTGGAAGTCTAGGCAGGATGAAAATCTTGCTGTTACAGATTAAACTGTGTCAATCTGGTGTCAGTGAAAACTCTTAGAAGAAGCACTCATTTACTCCAAAACACCCTTAAGTGAGATCTGTCTGTAGATTCACTGGTGTGGAGCCTATTCTTTAGGTTTGACGATCGTCCTAAATATCGCAGGCTCGCGATCGTCTATTCGCGTCACGGCAACATGGCATTTAGGGCATTTTCGGCCTTACTACCTAACAATACAGGAGGAATCAGGGTTATGACTACCTTAACGCTAGTCAAAAAAACATCTTTTACAGTCGCCAGCTTGGCAACCACAATGTTGCTCAGCATCTGCACGCCCGTCCGAGCTTTCATGTTTGGCACGGACGGCATCCAGTTCGATAGAGATACCAATATAAACTTTACCTTCGAGGAATCTCACGGCGGTTACCAGTCGAGCTTGTGGGTAGCCCAAGCTGACTCAGGAAACACTGGCTACAGCAACATCGCCAGACTGTTTTACGAGACTCAACCCTCAGATAACGGCAGCGCCGCTGACTGGCAGGGAACCTTCGGCAACGCAGTCACCTCCGAAAACGGCTCCATCACCCAAACCGTCAAATTTTTGAAGGATCAAATTTATGCCCTGCTGCTGTGGAGTGACACGGGTAGCGGCAGACCTTTCGAGCAATACGTCTCGTCGAGTACCTTCATGAACAGCCCCCAATGGTGGGCCGCCGGCAGCCAGTTCCGAAGAGAGGAATGTCTGGTGGCGGGATGTCAGCAAGCCGTGTTTGGTAACTTTATGCTCGACTACAACTCCAACGGCTCATTTACCAACATCAACGGCGGTAAAGGCCCAGAGCAATTTTCATCCGTCACAATAGGCCAACTGGCTCAGGGCATACAAATCTCCTTCGACGATGCCGGAGGAAACGACCAAGACTTCCAAGACTTCACCGTGTCGGCTGAGTTAGTCCCCGAACCTGTCCCCGAACCAGTCACACTATTCGGGACTATCCTGGGGATCGGGGCTTTCGCTGCTGCTCGCAGGAAAAAAAAGCGAGGGCAGCAACCATAAAAATGACTCTTAACCAGCCCCATACAAATCTAAATAGTGCGTCTGTTCAGTGGTAATCTGAGGAATAGCATTTCTAAATGTTAAGACTTTTTCCATAACGGGAAAAATAGCATCCTAACAAAGGCACTATTCATGGTATCCACCGCAACAAAAACGAACGTAGGCTACATCACCCAAATCATTGGGCCGGTTGTAGACGTAAAATTCCCAGGCGGCAAACTGCCCCAAATCTATAACGCTCTCACGATTTCCGGCAAAAACGAAGCAGGTCAAGACATTGCTGTTACCTGCGAAGTTCAACAATTGCTCGGAGACAGCCAAGTGCGCGCCGTTTCCATGAGTACCACCGACGGCTTGGTGCGTGGCATGGAAGTAGTAGATACCGGCGAATCGATCCAAGTTCCCGTCGGCATCCCAACTCTCGGCCGGATTTTTAACGTCATCGGTCAACCCGTAGACAACCTCGGCCCGGTCAATACTTCCGAAAGTATGCCCATCCACCGCAACCCGCCGGCTTTCACCGAACTGGAAACCAAGCCTTCGGTGTTTGAAACTGGGATCAAGGTGATTGACCTGCTGGCTCCCTACCGTCGCGGCGGCAAAATCGGTTTGTTCGGCGGCGCAGGCGTTGGCAAAACCGTGATTATGATGGAACTCGTGAACAACATCGCCAAGGCTCACGGCGGCGTGTCCGTGTTCGGTGGTGTGGGCGAGCGCACCCGCGAAGGTAATGACCTCTACAAAGAAATGATCGAGTCGGGGGTTATTAACGAAGAAGACCGCAGCAAGTCGAAAATTGCTCTGGTTTACGGTCAAATGAACGAGCCGCCTGGTGCTCGGATGCGCGTGGGCTTGTCGGCTCTGGCGATGGCCGAATACTTCCGTGATGTCAGCAAGCAAGACGTGCTGCTGTTCATTGACAATATCTTCCGGTTTGTGCAAGCGGGCTCTGAGGTATCGGCTCTGTTGGGTCGGATGCCTTCGGCTGTGGGATATCAGCCGACTCTCGGTACAGACATGGGCGACTTGCAAGAACGGATTACTTCGACTACCGAAGGTTCGATTACTTCGGTTCAAGCTGTGTACGTACCTGCGGATGACTTGACTGACCCCGCACCGGCTACGACTTTTGCTCACTTGGACGCTACAACTGTGTTGTCTCGCGGTTTGGCTGCGAAGGGGATTTATCCGGCTGTTGACCCGCTGGATTCTACGTCTACGATGTTGCAAGTTAGCGTTGTCGGCGAAGAGCACTATGGTGTTGCTCGTCAGGTGCAGTCAACTCTGCAACGCTATAAGGAATTGCAAGACATTATTGCGATTTTGGGCTTGGATGAGCTGTCGGAAGATGACCGCTTGACGGTTTCTCGCGCTCGCAAAATTGAACGGTTCTTGTCTCAACCGTTCTTTGTGGCTGAAGTGTTCACCGGTTCCCCCGGTAAGTACGTCAAGCTGGCAGACACCATTAAGGGCTTCCAGATGATTTTGGCTGGCGAACTTGACGAATTACCGGAACAAGCTTTCTATTTGGTGGGCGATATCAACGAGGCGATCGCCAAAGCTGAAAAAATGAAAGCTGACGCCAAGTAATTTTAGTCATGAGTCAGTAGTCACGAGTCAGTAGTCACGAGTCAGTAGTTATTAGTTATTTGTTATTAGTTATTGGTTATTGGTAACAACTGACAACTGACAACTGACAACTGACAACTGATAACTGACAACTGGCAACTGACAACTGACAACTGACAACTGACAACCGACAACTGACAATTTATGACATTAACTGTGCGCGTAGTGGCCCCAGACAAAACAGTTTGGGATTCTAATGCTGAAGAAGTAATTCTGCCGAGCACCACAGGCCAACTGGGTATCTTGAGCGGTCACGCTCCAATGTTGACAGCTTTGGATACCGGAGTGATGCGCGTCCGTCCCGGCAAGGAATGGGTGTCTATTGCTCTGATGGGTGGCTTTGCAGAAATCCAAGAAAACAAAGTTACTATTCTTGTCAACGGTGCTGAAAAAGGCGAAACCATTGATAAAGAAGCTGCTCGTACTGCTTACACCGAAGCAGAAGCTCGTTTGGAAAAGGCTACTAGCGGCACTTTGCAAGAGCAAATTCAAGCCAAGCAAGCAATCAAACGCGCCAGAGCTCGTTTCCAAGCTGCCGGCGGCACGCTCTAGCTCTAAGGGTAAGGGCATAGTGCTTTTGTAGTAGGGACATAACAATGTTGTGTCCCTACTGTTTTTCTCGCGTTGTGTCCCTAATGTTTTGCTAAACTCCCGCCTCGGACAATAGAGATTGCATTGTTTCCCAAGATAACCCCTGCTGAAGATAGCGGGGGTTATTTGGATTGTAGGGGCTCTCCACGCGATCGACACTGACAATTTTTGCTTCCTCCGGCAAAACAGGAACCTCTGGATCGAAAGCGGTCGATCGCGTCAGGGAGCTAGAAAAGCCTTTAAAAATAGCAATTTCATCGAATTCGCCGTCAATTTGGGCTTTGACGATTAAAACTTCGTGCGATCGTTTTACCGTGTATTGTTCCAAGCGACGAGCAATAGAGTCAGCCATAGCAAATCTCACTTTCCTGAAATCTGCTATAATATAGCTTATTTTTGCGGCTAATTTCATGGACAGCGAGCCAATATTTTATTCTTAATTCAACCGTTTTTTACAGCCGGAAGTAAGCGCACATAATATAATTTTTGTCAAAAACATCTGCAATATTTTCCGTCGGCAAAACCTACTTGTTCAATATTTTACAGCATATTTTATGTATATTTAGTACGGATAAACCGGGTTTCGAGCAACAGAATCAGTTAAGATGCGAGAACTGTAAATAAACCCCGTGAGAGCGCGGTATAATTCATAAACCTGGAATAGGCTGTATGATGCAGAAACATAACAAAGCATTCAACTAAAACAGGCAACTGCTGCAGAATTTCAAAAAGGTCTGGAGCTTTATTTTGAGCAAAATTTTACTGAAGCGCAAAAATTATTCAATAAGATTGGCGAAAGAAAGCCTCAAGATAAGTTAGCAGCAATTTACTCTCAGCGCTCTCTAAAGAATGGAATGTCTGGAGTGCCACAAGGATAGTCGGGGATAGAAGCTTTGGATGAAAGGTAGTGATACAGATATATTGTATGTGAACATCGGTAGGGACAGGGCAATGCCTTGTCCGGCGCGGGGAGTAGTACACGGAAATGCCGTGTCTCTACGGTTCGCTTTGACTTTTAATAATTTGGTATAAGATTAAAAATTGTAGAAACGAGTTCAGGTCTTTCTTGCGTAATTTGTGTTTAAGTACAAAATGGTTTATAATACTTACCAGCGGTAAGTCTTCGCTCCAAGTATTAACTGGGTTTTTCAACCTAAACTAATGTTATGTCCACTCTTTCTCTCAAGCGCTTAGTGGCAAAACTTTCCAGAAAAGCAACGCTGCAAACTGTACTCATAGTTCCCTTTGTCTTGCAAGTATTTGCAGCCGTAGGAATTGTGGGATATTTATCATTTAAAAACAGTCAAAGAGCAGTTAATGACCTGGCGGACCAGTTGATGGGGGAGGTGAGCAATCGCATTGAGCAAAATTTGAGAACTTATCTGCAAACTCCGCACCAAATCAATCAAAGCAAGCTAGATGCGGTGAAACTGGGTTTTGTGAACATGAAAGACTTGTCAGCTTGGGAAAAGTATCTGTGGCGACAAGTGCAATTATATCCTTATATCAATTTTACGTCGATCGCTAATCCAGATGGAGAATATCGCACTGGCGAAAAGATGTCGAACGGCACTTTATTGATTAACGCATCGGGCCCGTCTACAAATTTTGATTTTTATTCTTACAATACTAATGATACGGGCGATCGCACGACAGTAGCCGCCTCCGTTAAAAACTTCGACATCCGACAGCACCCTTCCTACACCTATGCGGCTCTAGAAGCCAAACCAACTTGGAGTTCAGTTTATATATCCTTCCTAGAACCCACCTTGCTCCTCAGCGCGCTGCAACCAGTTTACAACAGCCAGAAACAGCTAGAAGGAGTATTAATTGCTGCTTTGCGTCTCGACAGTATCGGCCAATTTTTAAACAGCCTCAAAATAGGTAAATCTGGTCAAACTTTTATTATCGAAAGAAACGGTACGCTGCTGGCAACTTCCACACCCGAAAAACCTTTCCGCACCGAAAACGGTAAAAAAGAACTGTTTAAAGTTACAGAAAGCAGCGATGCAGTAACGAAAACTACAGCTAAATATTTAGAAAGTCACTTTCAAAACTTGCAGAGAATCACAAAATCGCAGCAACTCTATTTTGAGATAAAGGGGAAGCAGCAATTTTTAAAAGTCCTGCCATTCCAAGACGACAAGGGTTTAGATTTGCTGATTGTCGTTGTCGTTCCAGAAGCCGACTTTATGGAACAAATTAATGCGGGCAACCGAACTACAGTGTTACTATGTCTGGCAGCTTTGGGCATGGCAACTGTGTTAGGAATTCTCACTTCTCGCTGGATTATAAAACCTCTTATAAAATTAAAAAATGCAGCAATAGCTTTATCAGAAGGACAATTTGACCAAACTGTAAAGCTCGATCGCTCCGACGAGTTGGGGGTACTTGCCGCTGCTTTTAACAGCATGGCAGCACAACTGCAAGCATCTTTTACTGCCTTAGAAACTAAAAATACCGAATTGCAGCGACTCGACAAACTAAAAGACGAATTTTTAGCCAATACTTCCCACGAACTCCGCACTCCCCTCAACGGCATTATTGGGATTGCAGAATCTTTAATAGACGGTGCTACCGGACAACTGCCAGAATCCACAAATTTTAACTTAGCTTTGATTTCATCATCGGGCCAAAGATTGTCTTCTTTAATTAACGATCTTCTGGACTTTTCGCAGCTCAAACACAAAACAATAGAACTACAAATTAAGCCAGTCGGTATTCGAGAAATAGTCTCGGTAATTGTCACTTTGTCTCAGCCCTTAGTAGGCAAAAAAAACTTGCAGTTGATTAACTCAGTCGCTCCTGAATTGCCGCCAATAGCAGCCGACGAGAATCGGTTGCAGCAAATACTTTACAACTTAATCGGCAATGCGATTAAATTTACCGAAAGCGGCAGAGTTGAAATTTCTGCCGAATTGGTAACGGGCCAGGCACAATCACCCCTTAATTCCCAATTAGCCATTAGTGTATCTGACACCGGTATTGGCATCCCCGAAGATAAATTAGAGCGAATTTTTGAATCCTTTGAACAAGCTGACGGTTCCACTGCTAGAGAATATGGCGGCACGGGTTTAGGGTTAACTGTTGCCAAGCAATTAGTGGAATTGCACGGAGGTAAAATTTCGGTATCTTCAACTGTAGGCGTCGGTTCCCAATTCACCTTTATTTTGCCCGTATCTGAGAGTCAGCCGGAATTTAGCAGCACACAGCCGCATTTAACCGAGGGATCTCGCATTTTAATCACTCCTGAATTAGCCCGCCAATCATCTATAATAAATTCTCAGGCATCAGACAATAGCGACTTTCTAGAAAGTGAAAAATTAAAAATTTTGGTAGTTGATGATGAGCCGATTAATATTCATGTCATCATCAACAGTCTTTCTGTAGAAAACTACGAGATTACTCAAGCGAGCAACGGCTTAGAAGCTGTAAATCTGATTGAATCAGGATTTAAGCCGGACTTAATTTTACTCGATGTAATGATGCCGCAGATGACGGGTTATGAAGTATGTCGAGAAGTCCGCAAAAAATACTCGCCTTTAGAAATGCCGATTCTGATGCTGACGGCCAAAAATCTAACTACCGACTTGGTAGAAGCTTTTAACTTAGAAGCAAATGATTATGTAACTAAACCTTTTATCAAAAAGGAATTGTTGGCTAGAATTAACACGCAAATTCGCCTAGCAAAACTGAATGCAGCCTACGGCAGGTTTGTGCCGCACGATTTTCTAAACTTGCTGGAAAAGCCGAGTATTATTGAAGTAAAATTAGGCGAACATCAGGAAAGAGATATGACAGTGCTGTTTGCTGATATTCGCTCGTTTACTGCGCTTTCTGAAAATATGACACCGGATGAAAATTTTGCATTTATTAATACTTACTTGGGAAGGGTTAGCCCTGCAATCAGGAAAAATAACGGGTTTATTGACAAATACATTGGGGATGCAGTCATGGCACTGTTTCCTACCTCTCCATCTGATGGTGTGCGAGCAGCAATTGATATGCAGAAAGAAGTAAATCTCTATAACCAGCAGCGAGAAAAAAATGGATTGTTTCCGATCGCGATCGGCGTTGGTTTGCACGCGGGCAATTTGATGTTGGGTACCATTGGCGAACGAGAACGGATGGAAAGTACGGTGATTGCTGATGCGGTGAATCTCGCGTCTCGTTTGGAAGGATTGACTAAGGTTTACGGATCGGGCATTCTAGTTAGCGGTGCAATTATCGATCGCCTCGACGATCCAGAAAAATATAAGTACAGATTTGTCGATCGAGTAACGGTGAAAGGAAAGACAATTGCTGTGTCAGTGTTTGAAATTTACGATACAGAAACAGAGGAAAGCATTGTACTTAAGCAGCAAACTGCGGAGGTTTTTCAAGAAGCCCTCAATTTTTACTACGAGCAAAAATTTGTTGCCGCCCAAAAAGTATTTCAGAATATTTTACAAATCAATCCTGACGATCGCGTAGCAATGCTGTATTTCAAACGCTCTCGCAAGTATCGAATGTACGGAGCCCCGGAGGGGTGGTCTGGGGTGGAAACTTCGACGGAGAAATAGGGCGCGCACTGCACGCCCTACTCTCTTTAACAGATGGTTGCACAAACTTTAAAATATAGTTGTACAAACACCCAATTTATTCCAAGTTTTAGGGCCGACAATGCCATCAGCAACGATTTGTTGCTGCTTTTGAAAATTGATGACTGCTTGTTGGGTTTTTGGGCCAAAGCCTCCATCAGTATTTAAAGAAAATCCGCTGGCATTCAAGAGTCGCTGAAGGTAGCGAACGTCCTCATTTTGGGTGACGCCATCGTTGCGTTTTAGTAGGGGAAAATAACGGCAGGAAGGTAATTCAGTACGAATTGCGTTTGTGGTTTGCATGGTTTGATTCTCCATTGGTTGTTTGCAAGTTGTTTAAAAGCAGAGAAGTGCGGAAAAGATGTTAATTAATAGTCCTGGATGCACTTTTTACTGGCATAAACGAGGTTTCGGCTTCGCTCAACCACCAGGTTTTTTAGCGTTTCTGGGGGTGTAAAGGAAGTATTGCTGTGAAAAAACCCAGTTTCTTGCTACCCGTGCACCTAGGATTAGTTAACTTGGATTTAACATCCGGGTTCACCTGTATAACAAGCGCCTAATAGACTCCAAGTTTGAGGGCCGACAATGCCATCAACAGCAATCTGATTTTCCTTTTGAAATCTGATGACTGCTTGTTCGGTTTTTGGGCCGAAGAATCCATCAGTTGCGACGGGATATCCGTTTTCAACTAAGGATTGTTGGAGATAGCGGACGTTTTGATTGGCAGTGGTGCTATTATTTCGTTTCAGCGTGGGCAGTGAAGAGCAAAGAGGCAATTGAGCGTAAATTGAATTTGTGGTTTGCATGGTTTGATTGGGGATTAGTGGTTTGCAAGTTGTTTGAACTTGCTATTCCCCAGTTGTAGCTGTGGGGGGAAGTGCTTTAACAGTCGCTTTTTATAGTGACGCTTATTTGGGGTAGCTCAAATGAGTGACAGCCCGCTATCAAATCCCTTTTGTATAAAATAATTGTCAAAGGCAAACAGCAGTGAATTTCCATTTTTTATCAACTTTTAGCATCTTTGCCGGAAGCCCCACACCATACCTGTAGGGCTGTTGGTGTCGGGATGGATAGGCAGATTGACGTAGGGAAAGCGAGGCAATCAATCCTGTCACGGTGTAATCGCTCCACTCTTGTATAAGCTGAGTAATGGTCTTTTCTATAGAGGAGGCAAAAATACTGTATTTAACTACCAGCCGGGAAGTCCCGGGCGTATATTTAGAGGGGATTAATCTGAGCGCTCGGCCCCGTACCCCGTTGGGAATTACGCCCGCGTGATGAAAGGCTCGTCGGGTTTCGGTACCGAAACCGACAATTATTCTTTTATACCCCAAGATGCTCGGGAAATACTCTGATACTATATTAGCAAGTGGGGGTGGAACTACCTCACTATAAAAAGCATGAGAAAAAAAAGGAAAAAGAAGCCTGCGGTCTAACTGTACTCAGTTGACCGTCAGGTTTGTTCACAGCTAGTTAACCATGCGATCGAAAAGGGCGATCGGGAAAATGGGTCTGGGGTTGCGACTTTAACTTAGAAGTGATATCGTAGTATCGGTAGATAGTAGATTTCCGGCTGTCAAACAACTTGAGAATTGAATCAATGACAATTTCTGTAACTATCGGGTTAAAGTCGGAAATAAAGTCGTCGGCGTTGAGATTTTCTAGAAAAAATTCCTTAGCTCGATCGCACTGATAGCGCATTTCGTCAAAGCCAACAATTTTTACCACAAACGTTGTCAGGGGCGAACTCTCCAAATCGGTATTAGAAGTGCTTTTAGCCCGCCCATTTTCTAATAAATTCAATACTTCCGTTTCTAAACCAATTTTAGGTTGGTAAGGTTTCTCTATTTCGGGAAAAAAGCTTTCTAGGCGCACGCAGTTAGGAGCTTGATCTGGAAATCCTCCCGTCATCATCGCCAGAGAAACTTCAATCCCCAAATCCGAAGAAAGAGCTTCTAGCAGGGCTAGGGCAGCCAGTTTGCACCCCAAATAAAGCTTCGCAATTTCGAGATTGTACTTAGCAGTAGTTTCCCAGCGCTGATAGGTGCGATCGTCTGGATATCCCTCAAACTGCCGGAAAATCATCTCTGGCTTGAGATAATTCAGAAAACCTTCCATCTTGAACAAAGCAACTCGGTAGTCGCGAACCGTATAAAAACCCCAGCAGATGAGATTGTGATTGGTTTCCGGCAGTAAATTCCAGGTATTTGCCAAAAAATGGGCTGAACTATGGTGAGCAAAACTCATCACATCCCGGTTAGAGATTCGCACAGCTTTTTTGACCGTTTCCCGCATTTCCTCATCAGTCAAACTGAGGTTAAATAGGCCATTGATTGCTTGCAAGCGGTTATAAAGGCGCTGGCTTACCGTTACTCCCGCATCGGCGACGCGAAAAGGAATGGTTGCTTCAATGCAGCCTGCAATTTGAAGCAATTGCTCGCGTTTGAGAAATGGTTCTAGAGCTTTTGCTGCTACCACAGCGCTGAGAAATTCGTTTTGTCCAGCCAAAGGATTGAGGACTTCGCCCGGTTCAAACTTGAATACCAGCATTACCATCTCGAAGGTAGCATCCGCAGGCAGTTCAGATTTATCCCGAATTTGTAGTTGTTGGTTAACCTCTTTTGCAACAGGAGTGATGTAGTAGCTGACGTTAAAGTTAATGCTGCGATCGACTTGCACGTAGACGGTATCGTGAAATAAAGCGGCCAAAACCTCGATCGCGTCTTCCTTTCCCCCCACATCAAAAATATGTTCGGGGGTGTGAAAAAACCGCCAGGGCCCCATCATCGGCTGAACAATCAGTTCGGCAATCCGAGCGAGTTCACTTGGTTCGACTTTTGCTTCCAGGCGATTGATCGCCCAAATCAGCCTTTCTAAGCACTGTAAGTAGGCTTGTTTGCTATCCATCACAGTCTTTCCCAATAACATTGCTGTCAGTCGATTTTAGATTTTAGATTTTAGATTTTAGATTTTCTCGACAGATGAATCTGGAAGCTTGAACCTTAGTCTAAAATTTTTAGATCTCCACGACAGGAGTCCACGGCTTGTATCCGTTTTTGGGCGGGTCACGTCAGCCACCCGGCTGTTAGTTTGATTTTATCCTAGATGCGCCCCGGCTGTTTTTATTTGGGATTTATGAGATTTTGCTGGAATAATTTAGCTGCAATTTAGGAGGGAAATACTAACTCAAACTAAACTTAATTTCCGGTAGCTGACCTCCCCTGTTTTCCTAGTCTAATCAGCACAAAGTATGACAAGTAAATTACATAGATAGCTAAACCAATCAGACCCAACAATCCCAAAAATTGAGGGGTTGTAGTAGGGTGAAACATTTGTTTATAGAGCCAAGGTGGGTCTAACCAAATGCGGCAAAAAGGTTCGTCAATTACCTCAATTTGCGATTTAAAAGCACAGCTTAAGAAGGGAAGTTGAGCTAGAGCGCCCAAACCGCTGTAAAAAGTAATCGCCCACCGCCAAGCTGTAAAAGCCAGTTTCAGGGGCGACTGCGGTCGATCGGCAATTTCTTCGTTTAAATCCTCCCAAAACCACAGACTAGCAGGAATTAAGGCCCTCCCAATCACCGACGATACAAAGCTCACAGGCAGCGCAGCCATCATCAGGTAAAGTGTAATTGCCAGCAAACTCGCCACCCGCCAATAAATAATCGACAAACGGACGATCGCCTCAGCTTTTGCCACAACAGCCCAAATCAGCACTACCAGCGGGATCGAAATTGTTAATAACACAGACAACCGGTAATCCATCCAGACTAGCGGTTGAAACCAAGGCCCGGTGGCTGCCAATAAAAGACTCAACATCTTTGGGAAAATATACTCACTTATTTGTCACAAATTTTACTACAAAAATGCTAAAAAATCAGCAACCAGAACACGGTCTTAATGTTTTAGTTACTGCTATTTTCTAAGGTACTTGGCGCGCTTTGAAGGCTACTTGAGACACGATAGACGGCAATACGCTTGAGTTAAAACTGTTTATTCCTCAGATACCTCCTTCCCATCCTCGCCTCCCTTGGGGGACGCAAGAGCAAATTCTTGTCCCCCTTGGGGGGCGAGGGGGAAGCTGGCGGATTTGAACCGTATTGGGATAGAGGGCAAATCTCGCCATTACCTAAAGGCTCAACCCCTCAAATAAAATTCTCCCGCGCCAAAAGTTAGATTTCGGCGCGGGAGGGAAGGCATAGAGCTAAAGGGCTCGTTTATTCCTCGTAGATGCGGCACTCAGCAGCGTCAGGATTGTCGTCGCAAAATTTTTCAAAAGAATTCTTAGGTTTGACTTGCTTTTGGTGGGAAGCTTCTGCTTGCAGTTCTTCAACTGCGTCCCACGCAGCCGCGCATTCCCCGGAAGTTGCGCCCTTGAGGTCACAGACGGTACGAGCGCTTTCTAGTTCTTCTTCAATTTTCTCTTGGATGTTGCCTGCGGGTGTTGTTGTCATAAAACTTGTTGGTAGGAAAGTGTAGGAGAATATTGTTGTCCCCGACCTATTTCTAGGTAATGTTAGCACGGGCCTTTGTTTAGTGAGCTTGTTCGGCTAACGGCACGTCCTTAACCCAAATAAAGATGTTTAACCGTTAACGACAGAGCAAGGGACTAGCTAAGCAGCCGCTTGGTGTCATAACTCAAAAAACGTAGACTTCTAAAGTATACGGCGGGTCAACTGTGGTTTAAGTCTTAGGCTCGAAGCGAGCGTGTATTTAGACCTGGATCGTTGACCTTATTAAGTAAGAAAGGTTTTCTTTTGGGATGTTAGTTTGGGTTGGATTTGCTGTTTCGGTCTGGCGACCCCAGCTAATAATAGCTTGAGATGCGCTGCTGTTGCAGCAGCCCAGAGAGAAACCATCCATAACTGCGATCGCAGCAGCCGTCTCTACTTCCTGCTTTACTCTACCCCGTCGGCGGGGGAAGAGTCCACAGGCATCAATGTAGGTCGAGCTGACCTTACTTTTGATGAAAACATTACACGAGGTTGGTGTGTCAAACTGTATTGAGCTTTATCTTTTAAGATTTAGCTGAATACGGCATTTAACACTAAACAGATTAATGGGACACTCATGTTAACTTATGTTAACACAAGAACGGCAATCGATGGGGAATCGATCGCCCAAGAATAGCGTCCCCCCAGCGGCCAGTTCCAGTTAGCCTAATGTATAGAGATAGTTTTATAGAGAAGTTTGCCTTATGTACACCCAAAACCAAATGCAATGGGTCAGCGCTTTATCAACCCGTCCCTCTTTGGAATCCGCCCTCAAAGAAGTTATAGAACAAGCCGATCGCGACCTAGAAGGCCCGGCTGATTTAGCCCTGATATTTATCTCGTCTGCCTTTGCCAGCGAGTATTCTCGGCTGATGCCTTTACTCCGAGAACTGCTGCCAGTGCCCGCGATCCTGGGCTGTGGCGGGGGAGGAGTCATCGGCACGAACCGGGGCGGCCTCACCGAAGAAGTCGAGGGAGCTCCCGCAGTCAGCCTGAGTCTGGCGCGCTTGCCGGGAGTGAATGTCAGAACTTTTCACGTCGGTGCAGAAGAACTGCCGGACTTAGATAGTCCCCCGGATACTTGGGTGGATCTCTTGGGCGTGCCGGCCCAGGAAGAACCGCAGTTCATCATCTTGGCCGACCCCTTTTCCGCAAAAATTAACGATTTGCTACAAGGGCTAGATTATGCGTATCCCGGCGCGGCGAAGGTAGGGGGACTCGCCGGGGGGGATGGTGCGGGCAGGGGCGCGGCGCTGTTTTGCGACTATCAGCTTTACCGAGAAGGGACGGTTGGGGTAGCTTTGAGCGGCAATATAGTTTTGGAAACGATCGTAGCTCAAGGCTGCAGGCCGATCGGGCATCCTTATCGGGTGACGGAAGGAGAGCGGAATATTTTGCTGAAGCTCGAAGAACAAACCGACGATACGGGCAGCGCGGGCATCGAGCGATCGCCCTTAGAGGCCCTGCGAGAGTTAGTTCAAACTTTGAGCGAAGAAGACCGAGAATTAGCTCAGCACTCATTATTTGTAGGCTTAGTCAGCGATGAATTCAAGCTGACATTAGAGCCGGGAGATTTTTTAATCCGCAATCTATTGGGAGTAGATCCGAAAGTGGGAGCAATTGCGATCGGCGATCGAGTCCGTCCCGGACAGCGCATCCAATTTCACCTGCGGGACGCGCGCACCTCCGCAGAAGACCTAGAAATGCTGCTCGATCGCTATCAGCGGGCCGCCGAGTACAGTGGTACATCCAGCGCCGGGGCCTTGATGTTCTCTTGTCTGGGGCGCGGTGAAGGGCTTTACGGCGAATCGAACTTTGACTCCCGACTGTTCGGCCGATACCTCAAAAACATCCCCCTGAGCGGCTTTTTCTGCAACGGCGAAATCGGCCCCGTCGGCGGCAGCACATTTCTGCACGGCTACACCTCCGTATTCGGGATTTGCCGCCAGAATTCATAATTTGTGAACTGTTGACTGTTGACTGTTGACTGTTGACTGTTGACTGTTGACTGTTGACTCATGACTCATGACTAATGACTCATGACTCATGACTGTTGACAATCTAAAATCTAAAATCTAAAATCGCCTGATGACCAATAAATAAAAGCGGCAGTCGCCTGCCGCTTTTAGCTGTAACTAGATGTCTGGAAGCCTTAGAAACTAAAGGTAGTACGGAGGAGTCCGACCCAGATATCGTCGTTTCTGTTGTTGTGTTCGGGATTCAGAATCACGTAAACGCCCGGTGTCACTGAGATAAAGTCATTGACTTGGAAGCGATAGAAACCCTCTAAGTGATAAGAGGTGTTGCGATTTCTGGCGACATCACTCTCAGTAACTTTTGGCGGTACACCGAAGACAAAACCGAGGACGTTGCCTTGTCGGGCAAAATCTCCCAGGGCCACAGTGATAGCACCATTCTGGATGGTAGCGTCATTGTTGCCGCCCCGGAGTTGTTCAGCCTTCGTATAACCGTACCAACCGCCAATCTGAAAGCGACTGCTGGGTTTGAAGTTAACTTGCACCCCATAGTTATCTGATGCGGTGGGTGATTGATCGAAGGGCCGGTTAGCCAAAGAACTGCCGACGCCGCCCATGAGGCTAACATCGCCTGCCCGATTGTATTTCCGGGTGTAAGTCAAGCCCAAGTCAAACGGTCTGCTAAAAAAGCCGATCTGACCCAAAGCGCTGAAAGAACCGTTGAAAACGCCCCTGCCGTTTGCGGGGTTAGGAGCATCGCTGTCGCCGGCGAGATAGCCTGCGGTAGCTCGGAGGCTGCCCAAGTTGAAACTCACACTTGCGCCTGCTCCCTGCGGGCCGCGGAATACTGCCGGGTTGCGAACTCCAAATCTGGAAAGTGAACCCGAACTCGTAGAGTTACCAAAGGTAGAAGCCTGGTCTGCAATTTCATCTAGGTCAAGTCCTTTAGGACCGACAAAGACTGTAGCGCGACCGACCGGGAACCGATAGTACAGTTCGTCTAGTGTGAATTGGCTGCCATCATCGCCGTCAAAGGCCAAGCGAGCCATGTTGGTACCGGTAGCGGTGGCTCTATCGTAGCGGGCGGTGTTGACTGCTTGCAAGCGGGTTCTGAGCAAGTCTCGACCGGTGAAGCTGGTGTTGAAGTTCAAGCGCACCCGGTAGCCGAAGTTAGTAGAGGTTTTGTCGTCGTCAAGGCCGACACCATCTCCGAAGGTGTCGCTGACGGCAAAAATAGCTTCTCCTGCCAATTTGGTGGTGGTGGAGAACTGGTTGGCTTCGAGTTCTGCGGTGCGAGCTTCTAGACCGTCTACTCGTCCGCGCAGGGTAGCGAGTTCGGCTGCAAATTCTTCTTGCAGGCGTTGCAGGATGGCTAAGTCGTCTCGGGTAACCAAGTTACCTGTTGACCCAATTAGTTGGGTTATGCTGTCTAAGCAAGCGTTGACGCCGGCTGCAAATTCGTAGCGAGTCAGGGCGCGGTTGCCGCGGTAGGTGCCGTCGGGATAACCTACGATACAACTGTAGCGTTCGACTAGGGATTGCAGGGCTTGGAACGCCCAATCTGTCGGCCGCACGTCGGATAGCTGAGTGACTGATGTCACCTGGGACATGGTTCCCGACGGTTGGGCCGGCAGCGCTTGGGGAGCAACAGGGACGATGGGGCCGCCCATTCCGGCGGCTGGTGTCTGAGCAATTTCTACCTTAGTAGCTGGGGTAGTAGCTGGGGTAGTAGCTGGGGTGCTGGCGACTGCTGGCACTTCAATTTTCCCAGGGGTTTCTGTCTGGCTGATTGGCTCTGCCAAGTCTGATGCTTGGGGCGAGGATTCGGCAGTGCCTGCTGCTGCTAGGGGTTCAGTCACTCCTGGGGCGCTGGCCGGAGCGATTGGGGCTGCTAACTCGATGTCGCTCCCTGTTGTTTGCAGTGTTGTTGGCAGTGCTGCAGCGCTGGTTTGTGGTTCGATTGAGGCGAGTTTTTCAGCGTCTGCTTCGTTAACGACCGGGGTTTGGGCCACTTCGACGCTGTTGTTTAAAGCCAGCTTTTCTGGGGCAGCAGGGGCTGCTGCAACTGGTTCTGCAACTATTTCTCCAACTATTTCTGCAATTTTTGACTCAGATGACTGAGCTGTAGCTAGCTGGTTGGCTTCAGCGGTTGCGGTCACTTCTGCGGCGATCGCAGTGGCACTCATGACTGATGATAGCCCCAGAATTGCCGGGGATACTAGCAGTAAATTCCAAAAAGTTCTGTTCATTTTCCTCACACCTTCACACTCTATTCAACTCGACGAGCAGCAATTCCCAACTGCTAATTTTTGTGGTTGCTTGCCTGTTGACAATAACTGCCAAAATAGAACCTATCCATAACTGTTGATTCACAGTTGATTCACAGTTGATTCACAGTAGGCGTGTCTACTTCTGCTTGAACGTAGGGGCCCAGCCCTTATACCCCCAGGCATCAATTCAGGTCAAGCCCACATTACATTACAGTTGATTATACCATCACGTGCTAATTTCATCTCTCGATCGCCCGACTTGCTTGAGTTGCTCTGCGGGCGATCGACAACTGGTTCTAGGGGTTCGACCACAATCTGCCTCTAACTGACAACTGCCCAGAGTTCTCGGTTACGCCAGACTTAACAGACAGTTATAGGTAGGATTGTGGCTGCTTGTCGCATCCCTTATACAGCTTTATATCCTATAATGTCAAGCTTTTTAACCTAACTTTAAACCTCGCGACCCGGCAGGGGCTATTTTCACGCCATCAGTGGGGAACTGAGACCTAAAGGCTGGTAGATTTACCCGATCCAAACCAAAGTTTAGGCTTGACCAATTTTGGTTTTCTGATGCCCCCAGCAGTCGAGACTTGCCAGGGCGATCGCCATTTTTGATACCGCCCGTCGGCGGGTTTAATTTCCGGCTATTTTAACACAACTTTTTTGTTGTTTGAGTGCGACTGCAACTGGTGGTGCTTGACCCGCTGTTGGCGCAGGGAAAGCTCACTTGCTTGACAGACCAACTATGCCCAAGATTCCTAGCGGTTTTAACGATGTTTTTGCCTGCGGACGATCGCAGGAGTTTAGTGCTAAGCTGGCTAAAATGCAGAAGTCGAAAATAGAGCTGCTGTCAGAACAAAAAACCCCAACGCTGGGGGTAAGCAAGTTATACCATTTTCGCTTTAAAAATTGGGAGTAACTGATGACATAAGGGTTGGGAGCTTGCCTACACTTGGATTATTTGGGGTAACTGGTATTAGTAAAAAAGTGAGGTTTTATGGAAGATTTTGGTGTTATTATTGCTTGCTGCGACCAAGATTATTTGTTGGCAAAGGGTTGCTGTGCTAGCATCCGATATTTCCTGGGAGATGTTCCCATCTGCCTGTTGATTGACGGTACGTTTTCCGTGAGTCCCCTAGAAAAAGTTTACGGAGTGCGCGTCATTAATCACGATACCGTCTCTGAGCCACTTCTGAGAAAAAGAAGCTTTGGTTGGGGAAAAAGTCATATGATTCCATTTTGGGAAAGTCCTTGGCAAAATTTTCTCCTGATGGATGCAGATACAATTGTTTGGGGAGATGTCCTCAAATTGGCTAATTTTGAAGACTTCGACTTTATTATTGACCAGCCTTGTTACGATTACTCGGATGCGGATATCACGGAATTTTTCTTTGACATTCCGGGAGTCGAAAAGTATTTTCCCGATTTTCGTTGGCAAGACTATAGATCTCGCTATGTCTGTCCAGGCACATTCTTTGGGAAACGAGGTGTTTTCAGCTTAGAGGAGTATAGAAAGATTCTGGATTTTAATGATGAACATCCAGACATATTTAAGTATGGAGACATGGGCTTTTTTAACCTGATGGTCTTCCGCGCCGCTCAAGAAGGCAAACTGCGGGTGCAGAATGTGGATATGCAGTTGTTGGTGCCGGATTTTGACCAGGATTTGCTGAGAAAGCAGTTTCCGGTGGAAGAAAGCGGGCCTGCGGGCGATCGCACTCAGGCGACTGTGATTCACTGGTGCGGCCCGAAGCCAACTTTATCTAGTGGGAAAGTTTACTCGGAACCGATGAATTTCTGCCGTCGCAAGTGTCAGGAGGATGTTTGGAACCGCACGGGTTTGGCTGCCGAGATGTCGCTGCAAGTTGAGGATTTACAGCGATTGATCTACGTGTATAAGAATAAGTTTAAGAAGAAGTTTCGGCAGTTGGCGGGAACTAAGTAGGATTTTTTAACCGCAGATGTTAGCGGATGAATGGGGATGCACGGGGATTTGAGCTTACCCTTCGAGGGGCAAACTTGGCCCGGCTGGGGGTAAAACTTGGCGGTGAACGCTTATTTTGTGGCTTTCCCGCTGAGTTTGCATTTCGACGGCGATCGCCTCAAATTCGACTTCCATGCAGCCGTAGGGAATCTCTAACTCGATACTTGCTCGCACGTTTCCCAACCCGTTAGCTTTAAATTCGGTAATCCAGCGCGGCCCGTCGAGAATCAGGTAGGTTTGTCGATCGTACACCCAAACTTTCACATAAATCCGGGGCATTAATTCCGGGAGTTGCACTTGCACTTTTACAGCCTGGCCCGCGATGATTTCGGCGCGCGGCAATTCCAAAACCGGCATCGGTACTAATTCGTCTTCTGGCAAAACGTAGGGAGTTGGGGGATTTACTTCTGCTACGACAGTTGCGGTTTTTTGAGCAACTTGTTTCGGTTGCGGGGGTTCGTCAAAAACCACAAATTCTCTGGCTTCTGGGCTAGTGGATTTGGGGTCGGAAATTGTTTCGCTGGTTTCGGGTTGCTGCTGGGTTGGGCTGCTTTCTTCCACAACGGCAATTTCGTCGCTGCTATTTGCGGCGACTTTTGGAGTGGGTGACAGGGTGGTTGCTTTCAGCCAGTCGGGGGATTCGCCGTTGCTGGCTAAGGAACTCAGTCGCGACCAAAATCGACTTTCGACGTTTAAGGTTTGAAATGCCTGTTTGGTGGGTGCTGGCGGGGTTTCTGGGGCTGTTGTTTTTAATTCAGGGCTGTTTTCGGGTTTTTGGTCGATCGCTCCGATTTCGGCTGTTTGAGTGGGATTTGGGATGTCTGAGGGTTTGGTTTGTGGGTCGATCGACTCTGGGGCAGTTCGAGGCGAATCGGAGATTTCCGAAAGCAATTGCGATCGGCTGCTGTCGGGCAGTTTGTTACCGAATGCGGGCAATTCTAGACCGCCTGCACTTGGGGTGTGACGCGAAGCCAGTAGAGGGGGTAAGGCTTCAGTGGTTGGGGCTTCGGCGGGGGAGGGAGGGTCTAAGGATTTTTCTACTAGCTTGAGGAAGGAGATATTTTTGGTGCTTCCCGGCGGTTTTGAGGCTGTTGGGGAGGGTTCGGCTTGATGCTTTTCTTCGATGAAATTGTTTTTAATTTCCTGTAGAAGGTGCTCTAAACGGGCTGTAATTGTGAATAGTTTGGTGGCTAGGGTGACGCTACCGCTGCTGAGAATTGCTTCTCCTAAAATGAGGCGGCTTTTGCACTCGGTTGGGATGTAGGTGACGCAGGCAAAGATGCAGGGGGGAACTTGTTCTGGCATCGGCTGCTGGATTTCTGCGAGAATTTTTGAGGTTTGGGGGTCACGCAGGTAAATTTGCAGTTGTGCTGAACCGATGAGTTGTTTGAGTTCTAGCGCTTCGGATTCGGGGATGAGAGTTGCTGTTTTTCTGCTTTGTTGCGGGTGTTGGGGAATGTCGATTTTGCCGGAAATGATTAAGGGGCGACCGAGTTGGGTGACGAAGGTTTCTTGATCGAGGACGAGTTCGAGTTTGACGTGCGGTTTAGGTTGGGCGGTTTGGGGAATTGGGAATTGGTAGATTTTGGTTTGCTGCGGTGCTGAATCGGCTGCTGGGATTTCGGTTGGTGCGGGACGATCGACCTGTGCTGCAATTTGTGGTGCGGGGCGATCGACCGGTACTACGTTTTCTGAGTCTGCGGCGGAAGCTGGGGGTTCGATTTGGTCGATCGGCGGTAGGGGTTCGGATGTTTCCGATTCTGCGGGCAATACTTCCAACTGAACGCCGTACTGCCAAGGTTTTAGTGGTGTTGATTGGGGATCTGGCAAGCAGGAGAGTTCCCACAGTCCGGGTTTGAGCCTGGTGTAGGGAATGATCACGACTAATCCTTCGGGGTTGGTGCGGGCCGATCGGCTTTGGACTTTCCGCTGCGCCCCTTGGTCGAAGGAGGTATGGGTAACGCGAATTTCGATGTCGGTGTTGGGGTGCTGAATGCGAGCAACCACGCGGTATTTACCTTCTAGAATTTCCACGTCGGAGGTTTCTAGGGGCAACCAGGCGCGATCGCCCTCTTTCTGTAGCAAAAATTCTAATTTTTTCATCTTTCTTTCCCCTTGAAGGCTCCCGCTTGATTCGTCACAGGTTGGTGGTGGTTGGTTGAGCGACAGCTACAGATATTAAATTACTTATGTTTTATAGCCTATCACCAGTTTCGGTCAAGAGGCCCACTTACCAAGGACTGCCGATAATGCTGAAAGCTGCCCAATAATACGGATGGGATAAATCTTTGCTGTCGAGTTTGGGGATGGACGGGGGCAAGGGAATGTCGCCTCGCGCACTTCGCAGTTGACCGCCTTCGATCGTCACTTTGCCTTCGATCGCGGCAATTTGTGCTTTTCTGAGAGCTTCAGCTTTAATGATTGGAGGGTCGTTTGGCCTGCGGATTCTTAACTGTTGGTAAAACTCTGTCATCAGGGCGAGAGTCCCCGCATCGCTAACGTACCACAGACTGGCGAGGGCTGACTTTGCTCCCGATTGCACTGCTAAACCGGCAAATCCGAGTTCTGCTTCTTTGTCTCCCAAGGCGGTTCTGCAGGCGCTTAATACTAATAGTTCGAGGGGCGGATTGTTCCATTTTAAATCTCTCATTTGATCCAGACCCAGTTGGGTATCCCAAAATTGAATGTAGGAGTTATTTGGGGTTCCGGGGCGGAATTCGGCGTGGGTGGCAAGGTGGATGATTCCGTATCTTTGTTGCAGTCGCTGGGATTGCAAGTTTACTATGGTGAAATCTTCGTTGAGAAAGGATTGACCGGGCCACTGTCGGGCGATCGCGCCTAGTTCTAATGGAACTGCTGGCAGCGGTTCTTTGTTCGCCGTTTCTGCGAAATCTGATGCTCCCATTGCTAGGACTTGCACGTTTCTGAGGTCGGTGTAATTGCTGTCTGTGAGTTTGAAGGCGGGGATGCGGGCGAGGCTGTATTTTTGGATCAGAAATTGCTTTCCGTCGTGCATTGCTGCTAGGGGTACGGTTCGCAAACCTGCCCCGACGCAGAACAGCAAGGTTTCAATTTTTGCTGTTTGCAAATCAGTTTCTAGGGGTGCAACTATCCATTTGTATAGTTGTTGCGCTGGTTCTAGATAGGTGGTGGTGTTGAGTTTTACCGGGTTGGTGATTTCGCTACCTAATTCTTGGACTACTGAGAGCAGTTTCTCTTGTTTGGCTTCGGGGACGCTGCGGAGAATGGGCGGGCGATCGGGTAATATTAAGATTAATTCTAGTTGGTCGGTGCGGGGGATAGCGTAAATTAAAGCTGGTTTTTTCTTGGTTTGAACTGCTAGACGGGAGAGAGTTTTTGATATTGCTTCGGCCGTTTTCGCACGGGTTTCAAAGTCTTGTTCAAAGTATGTTTGATAGTCTTCTTCCCAGCTTTCTTCGATTCTGGTTACGGCTTCGGTGAGGTTTCCCCCATCGAGCAAATTTCTCATTTCTTGCCCGTTAAGCCCGCCCTGGTCTGTGTTTTGGGCAATTGTAGCGAGGTTCGCGGTACTCCAACAGAAAAATATTGCTATCAAACAGTAAAAAATAGCTTTTTTTATTTTTTTCTGAGTCGTGTGTTTTTGGCGTTGCTGCTGGGATTGGTAGTGCATGATTTTGGGGCGGTTAATGGCGCCGTTGGCGGCAGCAGTTGGCAAAAGTTTGGATGTAGGTGGGAATTTTGACTGTGCTGGCGATCGCCGCACGATTATAGCATTCAAGGTCAACCGCAAATATCTACCGTAGGGTGTGGACACCAGCACCAACAGAGTCCCCGCACCAAGAAATTCGCGATTTATGTAAAATTTTGTAAATTATGCAGAAGTTTTGCATAAGCAGGACTTACGCAAAAACCCGGTTTCTTCACGTAGTAAGTCCTGTTTTTTACCTAGCAGCCAGGTGCATTTAACTGAGATGTTGCACCATTCTCAATAATCCTTTTATGAACAGGCTTTCCGGCCTGTTCCACAAAAAATTCATCTCTTGTGGAACGGGCCGGAGAGCCCGTTCTTAAGAATGGTGCAAGATGTGAGTTTAACTGGCATTACCTATACGGGTGTCTTTGACTTTTTGCGGCACATCTGCACTTCTCAAGTTGAATCGGGTTTGGTCTTGGTGTTGAATGAGGAATACCCTAAATCGAGCGACCATATATTGAGTAATTTCAGTAGATATATTATGTGTATTTACTTGTTTTAAAAGAGTTAAGTCTTTTTGCGCCAACTTACTTAAAGCTCGCCTGGTTAATTGTTTTGTCTCGGATATCTGCCCAGTTATTTCGTACACTTCGCCGAGACTGCCTTTTGCCTAAGATTTTGCATGAAAATCTCCTAGTTTTTTAAGATCATTGGCGGCGGTTGCCAAGAGTTGAGCAACATAAATAAAAACACTTAATTATTTAGAGGATTTTACGCTATGCGGTCGATCGCTTTTTCCTTGTTGATTCTTGCTTCTCTCCTAGATAACTGAAGCCTTCTTCCTTCTGCTATACATTGTGTGCGATCGAACTTGGCACGGTGCGATCACGATCCGATTGGGGGATGTGTCTTAGTATTTCTTCACATATCCTGATTTCGGTCTATGATATATGCCTTATGGCGTCTTTGTGTTTAAAGCCCGTTACCGCATACCGCTGATGAGTCAATCAACCAATTCACCGCTATCCCAACCAGTTTCTCGAAGAACCGCCCTCAAATTCCTCGGAGTCGGTGCCGCAGGCGGGCTGCTGGGCTACTCTCGATTTTCCAAGCCAGAGCCCGCCGTTTTTGTGCAAGATTCTCTTGACTTGCCGCGAATGCTGAATAACCGCAAAACCGTTGTAGTTGTAGGCGCAGGCTTGGCCGGGCTCGCCTGTGCTTACGAGCTCAGTCAGCGGGGTTTCGCCGTAACATTGCTCGACAAATCGCCCCAACTCGGCGGCAAAATTGCTAGTTGGCCGATACAAGTCGGGAACGAAACTTTTATGATGGAACACGGTTTCCACGGTTTTTTTCCGCAATACTACAACCTCAAAAGTGTGGTTGAAGAACTAGAAATTAGCGATAACTTTGTATCTTTAGAATCCTACGCCGTTGTGTTTCGAGACGGCAAATACCAACCAGAAGTTTTCCGTCCAAACCATTCAGCTTTTCCCTGGAATATAGTTGACTTGGGGATATCTTCTCCCAACCGGCTCAAGTGGGGAATCAATCTTACAAAACCCGCTCACTGGCAAGTATTTCGGGAAATCGGCGGTTTTCAAACTCAAAAAACTTTCGATCGCCTCGACAATATATCAGTGGCCGACTGGGTAAAAGGTGAATTCCCGCGCGGACTTTATGACTTGTATTTTCTGCCTTTTGCCAAGTCCAGCCTCAACGCTCCCGACGAATTGAGCGCGGGAGAATTAATGCAATTTTTCCACTTTTACTTTTTCGGAAATCCAGAGGGTTTGGCCTTCAACGGCACGCGGCAAGATATGGGTACGAGTTTGGTGCAGCCTATTGCCAAAGCCATTGAAAGCAAAGGCGGCAAAGTATTAACAGATGTCGCAGTCAGTGAGATTCGCTGGGAAAACGGCAAGATTGATTCTCTGAGTTACCAGTCGGGAGATGTGCAAAGTAAAATACCTTTTTGGGTGAAGCGAAACGCGCTGTTAACTGACAGCAACTCTACGGAATATTTCGGCGCTGGGGACAGCGTATTTGCCGCCGCACCATCGGGAAAAGAGGCAATTTCTCTGAGCTGCACTCACCAAGGCTGCACAGTTCAGAAACAAAACGACGGTCAATTTCACTGTCCTTGTCACGGCGCCGTTTTTGATGCCGAAGGGCGAGTTGTCAGCGGGCCTGCTCAGCGGGATTTGCCTCGATTTAAGGTAGTCGATGAAAAAGCCGATGAGGTACAGTTGGTCTCCGCCGCGACCAATTCCAAGACGCAAAATTTTGCGGAAACATTGAAGGCTGATTATTATGTTTTGGCGGCCGATGTTCCGGGGATGCAGCATTTGTTTAGTTTGGCTAGCGGTGAGGTGAATCCGCAGGTGCAGAGTCGGATCGAGAGTTTGAAAATAGCCGATCCGTTTGCGGTGGGCCGTTTTTGGTTCGATCGCGAATTTCCCTGGGAACACAGCAATTTCAGTTCGCTTTCCGGCTACAAACTGACTGATAGCATTACGCTTTACCACAAAATTCAGGATCAGTTCATAGAGTGGAATCAGAAAACGGGCGGTAGTGTTGTGGAACTGCACGCTTATTGTTACAAGGAGAAGGAATTTCCGAACCAGGAAGTTTTGCTGGCGACTTTTGAGCAAGAATTGTACGAAATTGTACCGGAATTAAAAGAGGCAAATATGCTGCACCGGGAATTGGTAAATCAAAAGAATTTCTCTGGATATCCGCCCGGTAGTTATGCAGAAAGACCAGAAACTTGCTGTGCTGTTCCGAATCTGTTGTTTGCGGGAGATTGGGTGAAAATGCCGTTTCCGTGCGGTTTAATGGAAAGGGCGGTTAGCAGCGGTTTGTTGGCAGCTAATGCTATTTTATCTCAGGAGGGTTTGCAGAGGCGATCGCTCTTGACGGTGAATCCCGAAGGCGTGTTAAAAATCTAAGGTTTGCAGTGGGGCGGGCTTTATAAATCGTCAATCATCGGCTGGTATCCTCGGTGAAACCCGCCCCCACCCCTACCAGTTTAGATTTTAGATTTTAGATTATAGATTTGAAGAAATAGGAATGACTGACTCAAGAAGGGTTTGGAGGTATCCTAAAGTTGGATTCTTTTTTTAAGATGAGTTACGGTTTGCGGGGGTGGTTTCGCTGAGGGGAAAAGGCAGAGCTTGCGAACCCAAAAAATATCTGCGTTGATCGGGGTGGATATGCGGTTAAAATATTATTGAATGAGTATAAAGCAATAATAAATGCTAAATAGTAACTGCAAAATTCGCAATAAATCTGTAACTTTTGATGCTTTTGCAACAGAATACGATTTCGTGGCCTCGTTGCAAAACCAGAACGATTTCTTTACTAACAACCTATCGGCCAGCAAAGGTGCAGCATTAGATATTGGCTGCGGTTCGGGAATTCTTGCTTTTGAATTAGCCCAGTATTACGATAATGTGGTAGCCGTCGATTTGTCAGCAAAAATGCTAGATATAGCCCGTCAAAAACGCTCAGCCCCCAATATCGAATATATCCAAATGGATGCCAGTCAATTAGCGATTGATCGGCAATTTGATTTAATAGTTAGTGCTGCTACTTTTCACCACCTGCCAAACCTCCCCGCCGCCCTCAATGTCATTAAAAAAATGTTAAATCCGCACGGAAAAATCGTGTTTTTAGATAATATTTCGGAAGTGGAAACACCTGCTACAATAGGCTACATATTAGGTGCTGCGAGAGATTTTAGACCCGACTGTTCCACCTACGGATTTCGCAATGCTTTAAGATTATTAAAGTTTCGATTATCGCCGGGGTGGTTGAAGCATTTAGCTAGCGATAGGTATTTGTCTGAACGGAGATTTAGAAAAATTTACGGTCGTTGCTTTCCGGGCTGTTATTTTGTAAAATTGGGTTGTTTTATGGGCGTAATTTGGGAACATTTGTAATGCAAAACAACGCGATAAAATCGGAATCTGCAAGGGGACAAAAAGCTCACATCCGCCAGTTGGGCATTAATCTCGATCGGTGGTATGCGATCGCCCGCAGCAGCGAGGTGGAAACTGGGCCGCTAGCTGCGAAAATCTGGAATCGGGCGATCGTACTTTTCCGCGACAGTGCAGGCAAAATCAACGCTTTAGAAGATAGATGTCCGCACCGACAAGTTAAACTCAGCCACGGCCAAGTTAAAGGCGATTTAATCGAATGTGCTTACCACGGATGGCGGTTAAATGCAAGGGGAGAATGCGCCGAAGTCGATTATTTAGCAGAAAATCAAAAGCTACCTAACTGCAAAATTCGCTCCTATCCAGTCAAGGAACAAAACGGTTTTATCTGGCTGTTTGCCGGCGAAGAAACGCAAGCAGAAAAAATAGATTTATTGGATTTGCCAGAGTGGGAACATCTCAATTATATTGCCACTGTTTCAGTCATCGACTGTCAGGCACACTATTCATTTTTAATTGAAAACTTGATGGATATGTACCACGGACACTTGCACGATGATTGGCAAGCTTGGGCCAATCCAGTCTTAGATAGTTTAGAAGAAAAAGAGCATCAAGTAACTGCTCGCTATCATGCCCAAAGTTATTACAAAATAGATAAAATTTGGTCAATTTCTCAGTTATTTTTTAAATCTTTGCGCCGACTGCACCCGGAACCGCTGGAGGTGAGCTATGTTTACCCGCATTGGGTTTCAACTTTGGGGAGCGACTTTAAGATTTACTGCTTGGTCTGTCCGGTGAGCGAGACAGCAACTCGCGCTTATTTAATTCATTTTACCTCATTAAATGCGTTTTGGCGGCTGCACAAATTGCCTGTTTGGTTTCGCAAGTTTATCAAAGATAGTTTGTTCGGTGCTGCTCAAAAATTATTAGATGGTTTGGTGCGGCAGGATGTGTTAATGATTGAGGAAGAACAGCAGGCTTTTTTGCAGAATTCAGAAAGAAAAAGTTACGAATTAAATCGGGCTTTAGCCAGCGTGCAAAAGTTGATGAGAAGTCAGGCAGAAAATGGATAATTCAGGATCAGATGGAGATCTGCACAGGCTAATATGTATATTTCACAAAAATCATGGAAGTACAACCGAGGGAAATTCGGCGTTATATTATAAGTGATGGCAGAGTTCCTTTTGCCGAGTGGATAGATTTCCTGCGCGATCGCAATACGAGAGCTAAAATTAACAATAGGCTAAGACGAGTAAGTCTTGGCAACCTGGGAGATTATCGCTCAGTAGGAGGAGGGGTTTTTGAACTTATAATTGACTGGGGCCCCGGCTACCGCGTCTACTTCGGACAAATCGGATTAACAATTGTGCTTCTCCTCTGCGGGGGCGATAAAAGCACTCAAGATAGAGACATTCTCAAGGCTAAGGAGTATTGGGCAGAATATGAAGAACGTGATAGCGCAAACCAGTGATAGCTGGCTCAACGCACTAATTGAATCTCTCAAAAACCCCGCCGAAGCTGCGGCTTACCTTAGTGTGGCTTTAGAAGCAGAATCACCGGATTCTCAAATGCTGCGGGCGGAAATTCAAGACGTAATTGATGCACGTTTGCTGGCGAACAATCTTTCAAAGCAAGCTAAAGTACATCACGAGAAACTCGATAAAATGCTTTCGGAAAGTGGCGCTTCTGAAATTTACACTTTGATCGCGTTATTGGATGCGTTAGGATTTAGGCTAACAGTTACTTTAAAAGAAGATGAATTGGCGATGGGGGAATGAAACCCCTCGCCATTCATCTGCGTTAATCTGCGTCCATCTGCTGTCAAAAAAATCTAAATTCCGTCAGAACCAACTTTACTTTTTAGGTTGCTGCTTCTGGTAAACGCTGATAACTTTATCGGCATAAGTAGCAGTTGCGCCACTTTTACAAGCTGCGGAGTCCCCTGTCATCCACCAGCAAGCGGCGCGGCGTACAGCGGTTAATTCATTGTTGCTGCTAGCTTTGTATTCGTCGCGCAGCAAATCGCCCACGATACAGGTAACAATTGATTTGGCTTTTGTCGCGTCGGCCTCAAATTGTTGCGGTGTTAAATCTTGTTTGGTACAGAATTTTGCCCAGCGGGAAATATTGCCCGGTAAAACTTGCCACTGACTGTACATTCCGTCATTTGCGGCTTGTGGGGGGGCGGCTTGTCGCAGCGCTTCTACGAGGGCGGAAACTTGCGCGTCGGTGACTGGTTGGGCTGCTGCTGCTGGAAGTGATTGCAATCCGAGGCTAATTATCAGGCTGCCGAATAGTAGATTGGTTTTTGCGATCGATTTAAAATTCATTCACAATCCCCTGTTTGATTTAAACTTTTGTTTCCTCAAACAAGGTTTACTATTTTGTCTATCGAATACCTCTGTCTTAAGTATGATTTATTTGCCCACTTAATGCACTGTCGATGCCCTTACGATAGAAATTGTTAATCAATTACGATAAAATTATGGAAGTCCAACCCAGGGAAATTCGCAACTACCTGAAAGCAGATGGGACAAATCCTTTTGAAGATTGGTATAACTCGCTCCGAGATACCACAGGCAAAAACAGGATTCGGTTAAGGCTTAAGCGAGTCATGACTGGTAATCTAGGAGATTGTAAGTCCGTCGGAGAAGGAGTTTTTGAACTCAAAATTGACTTTGGGCCTGGATATCGGCTTTACTTTGGACAAGTCGGGCTGAGAATTGTACTTCTGCTAATAGGTGGAGATAAGAGAAAGGAAAGAGCGAGATATTGGCAAAGCTATTCAATATTGGAGAGACTATAAAAGACGTGAAAGCACCAACGAGTAGGAGTTACCAAGAATTTCTGATCGAATCTCTGAGAAATGCCCAAGAAGCAGCAGGTTATATCGAGGTGACATTGACAGAAGCAAGCGATGAACCTAAATTGCTCCAAATGGTACTCAAAGATGTGGTAGATTCTCGGCTAAAATTCAAGAATTTATCACATTCAGCTCAACTTCAATGGGAAAAGCTCGACAAGATGCTGACAGAAAGTGCAGGTTCGGAAATCTATAGTTTGGTAGCACTGCTCGAAGCGTTAGGATTTAAACTAGGAATTCATATGGCTGATATTGAGTGGTCTGCTGAATGTACTACGGATCGCCCTACGATAGAAATTGCCGATCGACTGCGATAAAATTATGGAAGTACAACTGAGGGAAATTAGACGTTACATCCGACCTGATGGCAGAATTCCTTTCTTAGAGTGGTACTACGCCCTACGAGATGGCAAAGCCCAAGTTAAGGTTGATGCAAGGCTTGAGCGAGTTAGTCTCGGCAATCTGGGGGATTATAAGTCAGTCGGAGATGGTGTCTGCGAACTCAGGATTAACTACGGCCCTGGCTACCGGATTTATTTTAGACAAATAGGAGCGACAATTGTGCTTCTGCTCTGTAGTGGGGATAAAAGTACCCAAGAACAAGATATTCTCAAAGCGAAGGAGTATTCGGCAGACTATGAAAGAAATGAAAATGCCTACCAGCGATAGCTACCGCGAGTCCCTAATTGAATCTCTCAAAGATGCCGAACACGCTGCTGGTTTTATCGGGGCTATCTTAGAAGAAAAAGACCCTGAACCCGCACTTTTGAGAAATGCCATCAGAAAGGTAATTGAGGCTAAAATCAGGATGGATGCTCTTTCGGAGTCAGCAAAAAAACATCACGAAAAACTCGATAAGATGCTGACTGAAAGCGGTGGTTCGGAAATCTATAGTTTGGTAGCACTGCTCGAAGCGTTAGGATTTAAACTAGAAATTACTGTCGCAGATATTGATTTGCCCGCTGACTCGGAATCAACGGAGATTGGGGAATCAGAATTCTCGCCCGAACCAGCTAATTTATAGCTGATTGTAGCCTTATTTCGATCGCAGTAAAGGTTAATCTAGATTATCGGTTGTGTGGGGGCGGGTTTATATAAATTGTTGGCGGGCCTCAAATATTATTTGTAAAACCCGCCCCTACAGCCCATCGTAGGGGCGGGTTTTACCAACCATTTATGTTAGAACCCACATTCCGCAGGTCTTTAAATAGAATTGATGGTTATAAAATTTAAAAATTCAAGCCTGAAGAGATTAC